>CAZOWB010000187.1:0-3130 GCA_964583315.1 uncultured Candidatus Bathyarchaeia archaeon
ATATCAAGAAGGTTCTAGGGATAAGGAAGAATAGCGAGGCGATAAGGTATCTCATAATTGAGAAGTATGAGAAGCTGATAACCGCTGGCCACGAGAAGAAGTAAGCTCATCATATTTTTCCTCTATAAGCCTACGAATGAGCTCTTCAAAATGATCCAACATTATAAAAGTCCATGGACCTACGAACCACTTTAGGGAGATTACCTTCAAGAGCGCATTCGACAGCTCCTGTTATACTCGTAATCTGGCCCCTCGATTTTAGTCTTCTAATGTAACCTATTCTCTTCTTCTATTCTTTCAGCAAAATTCTCTAAGACTTAACATTTCAAAATCTCCCATCATTACGAATCCTGTCTGTCTCCTTCGTTTAAGCATTTCAGCGGATTCATCAATACTATTGACATCAAACTCAAAAGGCGATAATCTCAACAATATCTGTAGTCAAAAATTCACAGTTTCGGGTCTCGTTGTATGTCAACAAGCCTATTTACGCATCTAAGTTTCGTTATCTCGTAGAGCTACCAATTAAGAATCCGATAATTCCACCCATTATTAGTGGAAGTGCGGCTCTCTTTAAAGCTCTTATAAACTCTTCTCGTCGTCTGTGTTCGATCCATTCTCTAAATGATGGCATGATAGCTCCCAGTTTCTGTTTTAATTCTTCAAGCCTGAAAGGATTGAAAGTAAGGGAGAAATCTTTTAGTTCACCAGCTAACCCGCTCAAATTTATTCTTTCATCAACAAGTACTAATATAGGTCTATTAGTTCCATAAGCAATCCCTACCTCACTATGCAACCACTCTAAAGTTTTCCAAAGCCCTGTAAGGGCGTCTAAATATCTCGGGGTTGCTATCGCGATTAGACAATCAGATTTTATTATTTGTTCTTTTATCGTTTCACTTAGTCTTTCTGGTGGTTCCGCAAACACATTTATACCTACAGTTACAGTTTCGAACCCCCATTCTTTTATCATTTCAACAATCTCGTCTCCAATCAATCTATCTTCACGTCTGATCCCCCTACTGACAAAAGCACGATAGTAAGGAAGGGGTATGACTTTGATATAGTAGTTTAGTTTTTCCCACTTGAAGCCTAGGTCTATCCATGCATTTCTAACCTTATCATATTCCCATAGATGATAACAAACCCTATACCGGACTATGCCTGTGATATTATCTGGAAGTTTAAAATTAACGAAAGATACGTATTGAGTGTCTCCAGGGGCTACATTTACAGTCTTCTTTATGGAATAATAGAAGTTTTCTTTTTCTTGGAACTCAAATTGTAATCCAGCTTCAGTAAGACATAAGTGGGTATCACCTCTATTCTCTAACCAGAAATTCACTGACCCTATATCTCCAGGCTGATACGTGGCCTTATCGAATTGCCATCTAAGTATCCAGTTGCCCAATTCCCCCTATATCAAACATGATGGTAAAACAGATTTATAAGAATGATGTTGGGATAGAAATTCCTCTTGCTTACTTCATTAAGCAAGAGAAGCTAATAGGTCACGATGATACTCGAGTATCAAACGGCTTCACATGAAAGTATCCGTTCGTTTATATTCCCTAAGCCCTTATGAGGTTTATTAGGGCATTTTGTTGGGTAACTCTACGTGCCTCGTCAGCGGGTCTCTCTATTAATAATAACGTGCGGGTTGGGTGCGTCGGTTATGATAAGTCGTCTTTAAAAGGTTACTTAATGTGAGAAGACATTTCGGCCAATATGCAATTTCTTTGAAAGCCGTAAAGATTTCCGAGAAATTAGCCAGCTAATAAGTCGATTAGCATAGGGATTAAGTTATCCGACCAGCTTTCGCGCCCAGCCCGTTATTTCTATTCTCATTGGCTACTACATAATTTCATTCATATATCAAGCGCTTGAGTATAACAGTTGCAATCTGAATGAGATGTCCGATAATGTTTCTTATCGGACACGCCTCTGAAGCCTAGAAAGCCGGAATTCCGCATCTTCAAACGGCTTTTATATCCCCTGTTTTCCGAACCCGAATTTTATATATGAATGAAGTTATGTAGTAGCCCTAGTTGAAATCTCAAGTTTATGCATAGGTAGTGGAGAGCCCCGCATTTAACGGCCAGTAGAAGATTGGCGCCGAATTTGGATGCGGCTTAGTTTATAAAAATGTCCGATGCTTCAGCGGTAACTGATGATAACATCAGGAGTCAGAGGTCTTGCAAGTTTTAAATCATCACAAAAGCCCAATAGGCTAATCATTCAAAACAGAAAACCCAAAAGTATATAAAAACAAAAGCAACAACCTTCAAAGACCCCCCCATGGGGGGTTAACCGAACACTTTGCCGACCTTGCCCAAACGGCTGTTTTCCGGCTTTCCTCGCCGTATAGCGCCGCCTTTGTAAGGGGACTATCCCCCGTCCGCCGAGCCTTTATAATGATAATAGTTAGTGTTCGGTTTTTGCTAAGTGTTCGGTTTTCTGTTCGGTTTTAATAAGAGGCTATTAGGGCCCGGTCTCCTCATTTGCTTTATCCTGATATACATCGTCAAGACCTGCTCCATGGCCAAGCTCATGGGTTGCTATGTTTTGTAGGTCCATTTTGCCTTCTTCTCCTGATGTGCTCCAAGCATAGTCTACGTCGAAGACTATGTCAAATTCAACTATTTCCTTGGTTTTCACATTATACCATAGGATGGTTACTGCTATCACTCCTTCCTCGGGATAGTCTCCCCAAACAAGCGTATTGGCTCCATCCAGCTTATCGCTAGTCCAAGCAAGATTCTCGTAGCCTTTGGTAGTTGTAGTTATAAGGATTTCGCCTGTGTTTGGGTCTATTGCCCTATAGAGGTCTGGCGTTACACCACTCCATTCTCCACTAACACTTTGACTGTAAGCTCCGTCATCCCACTCCTCAGCAGCCAAGGCTATGACTAGTAAAACGTCCTCTTCAGCCAATCCACTTGGATTGCTTGGGTTCACCTCAAGAGGAACTGGCATTTTATGGCTAGGCCACTTTACTCCACCACTAATTAGCTTGTAGAAGCCATTTTCCTCTCCACCACCCTTTCCTGAAGGTGGACCCTTGCCTTTACTAGGCTTCTCAAAGTGAATGAAGACCTTTTTCTGGATGTCCGGGGGGCCTTGCCCTGTA
>CAZOWB010000188.1:0-3102 GCA_964583315.1 uncultured Candidatus Bathyarchaeia archaeon
GAAACCTATTTTCTCTATTTCAAGATTATCCTGGTTTTCCTGAACAAAGTTTGCTCCCTCAGGAAGCGTTATTGTAACAATAATCCTCCTTATGATCCATTCGTCAGGTTTTACGAGATTAATTTTCAGTAAATATTTTTGCCAATTACTCCTAGCAATATATTCCCAAAAGGGTAATACGTAGGTTATCGCCATCTTTCCTCTATTAGAATCTTTCAATTTTTCTCCCAATGTAACCTCAACTATGGTGGTGAGATTTTGCCTACTAATTGATACTCTATATTTTGGATACTTTTCATAAGCATCATAAACGGATATGTCAGTTGCGTTTGGTGGTAAAATAAACGTTACTTTATTAATGTTAACTATCATCATTTTATAAAAATCTGTTACAACTATTCTCCCTAAGCTCTCAATTGATACTTCTCTTTTTAACTCCAAGATTTTAAATAATGGAAATGTTGAACTTGAAAACTCCACCCATGAAGAAAGATTTGCATATGCGGTAAGAGGACTCGTAAAGTTATTGAGGACTCTAAAGTCTTCAGTCTTATTTACGAAGATATTTTGCGGAAAGTTATCTCGTGAAACTCTGACATTTGATGGAAATGTTACGGTAACATTACAGTAGGTTGCGTCATACGTTAAGCTCGGATATAGTGGGAAACTGGCGTGGAACAGTTTTTCCGCATCACTTTTCCTTTCTATGAGATCTGAAAAGACGTACGTTACCGTAAAATTATACATCTTAATATTGCCTAGCTGAATTAGCTTCGGAAAGGAAATTTTTAACCATTGAAAGTTTTTGTCATGCTCCCTTATTATTACGGGCAAATTTCCTTCATTGTCATGAGCTGAATAATAAACTAAGTTACTACTGTAATTTCTTGGAAAACCAACTAAGAAATCATTTAGTGTTAACGTGGAGCTTGTTAAGCTTTTGTTAGATGTTGAAAGCAGAAATGTATCATTAACCATGATATATCCATTATCAATGAATTCTACTCTTCTCTCTACACCAATAGATATATCCGGTATAGAGGATAAAGCGCCATCTTCCGCCTTTACTGATATTGCAGCTAACATCGTTATTAGCAATAGGTTTAGGAAAATAAAGGGAAGAATCAAATGTAACTTATTTTCTCGTTTCAATTTGCTTATACTCCATGCAATTACTTATTATCATTCATTCCATAGGGCATTTACGCCATATAGGAATAGAAATAATGTAAAATTTATGCCTTTTTAAAAGTTACCATTAAAATATCCGAAATACATAAATAACCAGAGGCTAATTTTATCTGTAACCAGCTTGTCTGAGATAGTATGCTTCCTCTTTTTTCGGACCGAAGCTTCTGATGCCTTTCTCTTTCAATTGTTTTCTTAGGCTTAATGCGTATTGTTGACTTATCTCTCCCCTCCTCTCCAGATAGGATATTATCTCCTCAGCTTGTTGCTCATCATCGCATCTCCTCAAAAAATCAATTACATCTGGGTTATAACCATCAAACTTTTTAGATGCTGCCTTTTCCCCCTCTTTTGGATTTAATCTCACAGAAGTTATCGTTATTTTACTCTCTCCGTTTTCCATCTCTTGAGCTAAATTTGGAAACATCCTTCTGAATCTCTCTTTGTCTATCTCCATATTTTACATCCTCAATTTCAAAATATTCTAAAGTTATATCGTACTTAAAACGTTTTAGTAAAACTCACATTGCCAAAAAGAAATCAGAAATCCTCTAACATCTTCTTGGTTTCCTTTTAGGGATAAATCTCTGTAGAGGATTTCTCTCAAGAACGTTCTTCAGCTGATCAATACTTAAGCCCCTTTTTAGATCACCATAGATTTCACATCGCTCTTCCTTAGTTATATCCTCTTGGCTTCTAACAACAATCTCTGCTTTATCTCCCGAAGGAAGATTTATAAATACATGCAATATTTCAGTAGATTCGTCTCTTACTACTGGAGTTTTTTCTATGCCCACTATTTTAAAGCCCTTATTATTAAGGGCTTTTATAACTGGCTCGCTGTTCTGAGAAAAAACAACTATGTCTATATCGCTGTTCTTGTTTGCGGTTCCTCTCCAAACACTACCTATGAGTCTTGGATGAAAATCTTTTAAAATTTCCATTATTTCAAGCGCTTCTTTACGCATACGTATCAACCGCTTCCGTCTTGACTCTCCCTCGTATTCCTCTGCAATTAGATCTAGCTCTTCAGCAACCTCAAAATTTGTTGGCAAAACTCTCAAGCCAAGGTTCTTAGCAGCTTTCTCCTTAGCCTGCTTAAATTCCCTCTCTTGTAGTGTATAGAGGAGGAGAGCTGCTTCCCGAGCAACTTTTCTCCTCAAAGAAGATGTAGGAGAATTCATACTAACCAAATATTTTAAACATCTATATTAAAAAGAATGATCTTATTTATTTCTCGGTAACCCTTTCACTTTCGGACTCAGCTGTTTTAGTAGCTGACTCAGTTTGAGGCTTCGATTTTTCTTCGGTTTCTTCAACTTTAAGCTCGGGCTTCGAAAGAAGCTTTGATTTTCTCACACCTACATGACGCAAGGGCGCTATCTTCTTTGCTTCATTATAGATGTCGGAGGCTATTTTTCCAAGAACCGCTTCCTGAACAAACTGGTCAAAGGTTAGTGCCTTTGCTTTTTCCTCGATTATTTTCCTCATTATTGCACGTATCGCTCTCTCCTGAGATGTTTTTATTCTAGTTATCGTGAAGGCGCATGCAGCAACTCTTAATTTATAGTTATCCTTTGTTGTCACATCGAATATTCCGTCTACCTTCGTTGTTCTCCTCCTAACCAGACTCCTGAGATAGTCTCTAGAATATTCATGACCCTTAAATATTGTTAGTGCTCTTCTTCCATCCACTCTGATAATTTGAAAATATGTTTTCAGATATTGATGGGCGAAGTCTTCTGTTATATCATAAAGGGTTGCTTCAACAACTCTACCGAGGAGCTTCTGCGGGTCATCAGCCGGTATTGATCCTATTTCAACACTTCCAAAGTATGGTGGAGCAACTACAGTATACCATCTTTTGCTACGCCACTTATCTCTAACTCGAGCTCGAGCTCTCCTTGACACTTA
>CAZOWB010000189.1:0-3085 GCA_964583315.1 uncultured Candidatus Bathyarchaeia archaeon
GACCCCGCGCTGATCCTAGCTGACGAGCCAACAGGAAACCTAGACCTGCAAACCGGCCTCGAAATAATAACGCTCCTAAGAGAAATGAACAAGGAGAAGGGAGTAACAATAATTGCAGCTACCCACGACCTCAAAATGATTGATGTCAGCGACAGAATAATATACCTCAGGGATGGGCGAATAGACCGATATGAGACGAGAGCCGAAGTATATGTAAGAGTATCAGAATAAAATTATCAATCATTCAATTGTTTTATCAATTATCTAATTCGCTAGTTATGAGTCTTCATTTATCTAGTCAAAGAGTGACATATTTTATTTAATGCTGAAAGAAAACGGAGGTCGCTTCTATGCCCTTCGGATACAGAGGCAAGATATTAAGAGTTAACCTATCTGATGAACGCATAACAATCGAGAAGCCGAATGAAATTTTTTATCGCAAATACTTAGGCGGTGAAGGCTTCGTCGCATACTACTTACTCAAAGAAGTTAAGCCCGGCGTTAACCCGCTTGGTCCAGAAAATAAACTTATATTTGCGGCTGGACCCTTAACCGGTGCACCAATACCGGGATGTGGAAGAAACAGCGTTGGCGGCAAATCCCCTCTAACAGGAGGCTTCGGGGAGTCGGAGGTTGGCGGAGTATGGGGCGCTGAACTCAAACGGGCAGGCTTCGATGCTATAATAATTGAGGGGAAAGCGGAAAACCCAGTTTATCTATGGGTTCATGACGGAGATGCAGAGATCAGAAATGCCAAACATCTGTGGGGCAAGGAAACAGGTGAGACCCAAGAGATCATTCGCAAAGAGCTGGGCGACGATCTCATTCGAGTTGCATCTATAGGTCCAGGCGGTGAAAGACTCGTTAGATTTGCCTGCATAATAGTTGACCTCCATGATGCTGCTGGACGAACAGGAATGGGCGCAGTCATGGGCTCAAAGAACCTTAAGGCTATCGCTGTTAGAGGAAAAGGAAAAAGAGTTGAAGTCTATGATCCAAACAAATTAAAGGAGCTAACCAGATGGCTGAACCAGAATATGGCTAACTTAAGCTTTCCAAGCAGTCTCCACAACTATGGGACTGGAGCGAGCATGGATGCCTCCGCAGCCTCAGGTAACCTTCCAGTTCGAAATTTCAGGGATGGATTCTTCGCCAACCCGGAAAAGCTTGACGCCAGAACAATAAAGAGGACAATAAGCGTTGGCATGGACGGATGTTATGCATGCCCAATTAGATGTAAAAAGATAGTTAAGGTCGGTGAGCCATGGAATGTTGATCCAATCTATGGTGGACCGGAATATGAGGCCTTAGCGGCTTTAGGCTCAAACTGTGGAATAGATAATTTGGAAGCGGTTGCGAAAGCGAATGAAATATGCAATAGATGCTCCCTAGACGTTATTTCCACCGGCGTCACAATAGCCTTCGCAATGGAATGCTACGAAAACGGAATATTGACAAGCAAAGATACTGAAGGCCTCGACCTGAGATTTGGAAATGCCGACGCTATGGTTAAAATGGTTCAGAAAATAGCTTACCGAGAAGGAATAGGTAACATACTGGCTGAGGGCGTGAAAAGAGCTTCTGAAATAATAGGCGGGGGATCCAGCAAGTACGCTATGCATGTAAAAGGTTTAGAAATACCAATGCATGAACCTCGACTCAAGAGAGCGCTAGGCCTCGGCTACGCAGTTTCACCCACCGGCGCCGATCACATGCACAACATGCATGACACTGGACTGGTCAGCGCTGGACCAATGTTAAATTCTCTCTCAAGCCTAGGAATTTTAGAGCCCATACCCCTAGAGGATCTCGGCCCAAGAAAGGTCAGGGCCTTTATATATTATGTTGACTGGAGGGTTCTAGATAACTGTCTTCTAATCTGCGATTTCCTCCCCTGGGATTTCGATCAGAAAACCGAGATTGTTAGAGCCGTTACAGGCTGGAAGACTTCAACGTGGGATCTCATGAAAACGGCTGAGCGAGTCATAACTATGGCTAGAATCTTTAATCTAAGAGAGGGATTCACAAAAAATGATGATTGGCTTCCTGAAAGATTCTTCAGTCCGAAGAGAAACGGTCCCCTATCAGACACATCAATTAATGCTGAAGCCCTAAGGAACGCTATAGAACTTTACTATGGAATGATGGGCTGGGATAAAAATGGAGTTCCAACGAAAGCAAAGCTCGAAGAGCTAGATATAGGTTGGGCTCATAAGTATCTCGGGGAAATCTAGCTTGAACCTGAATCTGACCTGCCAAGCCTATCCCAATCGACTTTTTTGGCAATAGCCTTTAAATGTTCCTTCAGAATTTTCTCAGCATTCTCAAATCCGAGTCGACCGGCATTCCATGTTACGAAAGGCGGATAGAAGGATGCCTCCTTAAAAACGGCTTTTCCATCCTTTATGTCAAATTTTATATACCCTAGCTCCCTCAAGTAGCATGAATCATTTGGGCAAAGAATATCGATTTCTCTTAATTCATGCTTCAAATAAAGCACCTTATATTCATCTGGGTTATCTATTATTCTACCACATGGACACTGAATTTTTTCCATTTCTTTTTCTTTTGCCAAAACATTTTCGCCTCCCAAATTTTATTCAGCATAATATTCTTCAGCCGTTAAAACGAGTCCTCTCCTTTCCTCAATGTTCTCTATGGCGCCATCTCTTATGAACACCACTCTATCGCTTATGTCAATCATCTTTAGGTCGTGGGTAGCGCATATAATGGTTGTGCCCCGCTCAGCCTTCATACGATAAAGCAGCTGAACTATTGCAAACCCAGTGTTCAGGTCTAGGTTTCCTGTTGGCTCGTCGGCTAGGATCAGCGCGGGGTCATTCGCCAGAGCCCTAGCTATAGCCACACGCTGCTGCTGACCACCCGAAAGCTCCGTTGGTCGATGGTCAATTCTATCGCCCAAACCAACCGTTGTCAGAAGTTCAATAGCCCTTTTTTCCCTCTCTTCCTTTGGCACGCCAAGAAATATCATTGGTAGAGCAACATTCTCCTTAGCTGTTAGGACTGGTATTAGGTTGAATGTCTGGAATATGTATCCGATTTTGCGGCATCTAAGCCAAGCCAT
>CAZOWB010000190.1:0-3063 GCA_964583315.1 uncultured Candidatus Bathyarchaeia archaeon
CACAAAGGTATCCGCTGAAGCCGCCGACCTTTATTTCAGCGCCGTACACGCCTATGCCGTGCATGAAAGCCTTTAGTAAGCGTATTTCATCCTTAAGTTTCTTGTTTAGGCGTTTCTTGATGTAGAGTGTGTGGAAGGGGGTTCTGTCAACCGAGGATTTTGCTTCACTTGCATCTTTAACCTTAAAGCATGGGACAAAATTCACGGTGAACTCGTTAATGTAGGCTTCCAGATATGGGTGTTCAGCATAAGCCTCCAAAAATTTTCCATCAGAAACCCTTTTAGCAACCTCCAGAACTCTTGTAAAGCCCTCTCTACCATACTCCCTAGGTAACAATATGAATATGTCAATGTCTTTTTCCTCGGCAAGCCAAGTATCCTTAGCTACGGATCCTTCAAGCTGAACATCAGCCTCTATGCCATCCTTCAGCAATTCATGCTTCAGTTTTTCAATTAGACGCGTAGAAAACCTCATGGTTTTCTCTCGCTCATCCTTGCTCGGGGTGGCTTTACGGAGAACAACTTCACATATATCCTCAACTTTAGTCTTTAGAGCGGCATCCATATCCCTAGTCATGTGCTTCTTCCATCTCCATCATTTTTCATTATGTTGAGGAAGGCGAGTTCATTCAGCAGGTTTTTAGCGGCAAACCTCCCTCAAGGTTGAGTATATGGGTCCCTGAGGGGTTAGAACGCTTCTCTTTAGCCTTAAGCATTTCGCTCTGACAACGCCGAATTCGTAATCCTCAAATTCTTTAATGAGATTTGCAAGTTCATTCCTTTTTCTACCTGTTCTAACGCGGGCGATTGTTAAATGCGGGCTGAAACCCTTGTTATCTGGTCTAAAACCAAGCCTTTGAATGTTGGGCTCGAGCTGATAGTATATGTTTCTTAGTTCGTTTGCTCCTCTTTTCACACCAGCCCAAATAACGTTTATACGTCTTAAGTTCGGGAATGCTCCCAAACCTTTAACTTCGATGTCGAAGGGTGAAAATGTAACTTTATTCATTTCGCTATAAATCTTCTCAATCATAACCGAGGGGATTTCACCTAGAAACCTAATTGTTACATGTATGTTTTCAGGTTTAACGAGCTTGAGGTCTGCTCCGGTCTTAAGCAGCATTGACTGAACCTTACTTAGGTTCCTAACAACATTTTCATCATCAATGTCAAAGGCGATAAAACTGCGAATCCTCTCCAAATCAATCAACCTTCCAGTTAAATACGTCTTTGCACAATAATGAAACTGCCGGTAAACAAAATAAATATATTTCTAAGAGCCTAATAATCCCACTAAAACTGAAAATGTTATTTGCCTAGTTGCTGGACTCTCTCATGGTTTTAAGGATGAAAACTAAGGTGATTTTTTGGGAAAAGGGCATTCATCATAGTCAGCCCCGGATAGTTTAATCATCCGGAGTGTTTAATCATTCTATCAGGGTTTCATCATCCCATCTCTTAAATACCCAAAATATCTAAAAAATATTTTTGATGCTGCCTAAAGTGATTTAGATATGGCCGAAATAGTTATAGGCGTAACTGGTATGCCGGGCTCCGGAAAAGGAGTAGTAAGGGAGATTATTCGCGAGTATGGTTTTCCAGTTGTTGTGATGGGCGACGAAGTGAGGGCTGAGGCTGCTCGTAGGAATCTTAAGCCGACACCGGAGAACCTGGGGAAAATCATGTTGCAGATTAGAGCTGAAGAGGGCCCGGGGGTTTTGGCTAGGAGATGCATACCGAAGATTAAGGCTTTAAGCGCTAGGGTTGTTATAGTTGATGGGCTACGTAGCCTCCATGAGGTTAGAGAGTTTAGGAGGGAGTTCCCCAAGTTTAAAATTATAGCCATACATGCTTCACCTAAAACTAGATTTCAGCGGCTTCTCAGAAGAGGTAGAAGCGATGACCCAAAGGATTGGGAAACCTTTTATATGCGTGATCAGAGAGAGCTAAGCGTTGGTATAGGCGCCGTAATAGCTACAGCCGACTACATGATTGTTAATGAGGGTTCCATAGACCAGTTGAAAGCGGAGCTTAAGCAGATCATAAAGAAAGTGATAGAAGATGAGTAAGGTAAGCGGGAAAGTGGAAGTTATAGTTGATGTTGAGGTTAACCCAACAGAGAATGTAGATAAAGTTAAGATTGCCGTTCAAAAGGTTCTAGGAGACATAAACCTACAGCTTATTGAGGAAGGCGAATACAGGAGGCTCTCAGGAAGGGCTGAAGGATTAGAGGCCCTCACAAAATTTTATAATCTCCTTAGAAGGGAGCTCATCCTTGACGCTGCGAGAACCGTTCTTCTGAGAGGCATCCAAGGAAACAGCATAGTTTTTTATCTCAATAAGCAGGTTGCATATGTTGGGCATATATCTTTCTCGCAGCCCTACGGTGAGTCGCCGCTTGGACCCATACGTGTTGAAATCCGATGTGATAATCCCCGAAGCCTAATAGATTGGTTGACGCCGAAAACGGCGAGATAATTATTTAAACTAATTTATGGTGGGGGGCTAAAAGTTATGCGTTTAGGTTTATCAATGCTTTTTTGCCTTAATGAACCCTTCCAGGCGGCTGTGAAGCGTATAAGTAAAATTGATGTTGAGCATGTGGAGATATTTGATGAAGGCCCCCACGCACTTAACAGTCGGAGAGTAGATGCGCTCAAGAAAGTTATTAAAGCGAGGAATCTCCACTTGTCTGTTCATGCCCCTTTTGTTGACATAAATATTGCATCTACATCGCCAGTCATCAGAGATGCGGTAATGAAGCGGCTTAAAAAATCAATAAGGTTGTCGGCGCAGCTAAATCCGGAATACTGGGTTTTTCATCCCGGCATCCAAAGCGCCATAGGCGATATGCTTCCCGGCGTGGATTGGGAGATAAATCTGAAATCTGTTCGGGAGCTCCTTCATGAGGCTGAAAGACATGGTTTGAGAATATCTATCGAGAATGTTCCGGATCCTTTCCCTTTTCTGCTTAAGAAGATAGATGAGTTTGAGAGGTTCTATGAGGATTTGGGTGATGAAGGCTTAAATTTGGGTTTAACATTTGATGTTGGGCATGCGAAC
>CAZOWB010000191.1:0-3045 GCA_964583315.1 uncultured Candidatus Bathyarchaeia archaeon
TGCTGACAAAATACGAAGATAATGGAGGAATCTGAAATATGAAGCCCACTAATAAAGGAGCCAGCAAACCCGGCATCTTAAATCTATTGAGGAAAAAGCGGAGGATATAGGAAGCAGAGAGCATTAATGCAAGTGACAATAGTAGGAGTGTGAATTGCTGTTCATTCATTACTAATCAATGCTCCCCATTCTGTAAATGAATCCCTACTTAAATCAATCATTTAAACTATGCGATGAAAGTGCTTACAAAAGATATTTAAATTTTTAATTTCTCAGAAGATCACTTAATGATCAGACATTTTCCCCTATAAAACTTAAATATAGCCTCAGAAACTTTCCATAAACATGAAAATTATTTTTATCGTTATAGATACCCTTCGAGCCGATCATCTTAGTTGTTATGGCTACAATAAGAATACTTCGCCGAACATAGATAAAATAGCGAGCAATGGTGTAATTTTTGAAAGGGCGTATGCCTCTGATGTTCCCACCCAACCGTCCTTCACAGCCATGTTTACGGGGCAGAGAGGCGTTAAAACGGGCATAGTATCTCATAGCCCCACGGAGGATTTGTCCGCTGGAATACCATACTTATCTGAGATATTAGCTGGCGAAGGCTATGTGACTGCTGCTGTGAGCACGTTGTATATGATGAGACGCTGGTTTGCTAGGGGTTTCCATTATTACATGAATCCCTTTGCCGGTAAACCGAGAGCCCTCCTCCAACAGGTTGATGCTGACGACATAAACTATATGGCTATTCCATGGATAAAACAGAATTACAACAAAGATTTCTTTATTTTCATACACTATTGGGATCCTCACTCACTATACATTCCACCTAAACCCTATAGAAATCTATTCTATGAAGGAACTGATCCCACAAACCCCGAAAATCATAGCTTAGACAACCTTAAAAAGAGCATTTTATGGCCTTTCTACAAGAGGCATTTAGATCGAATTCAAGAAGCCAATCACCTTCAAAATGAAATAACCGATATAGAATTCATCAAAGCCCAATATGATGGTGAAATTCGATACGTTGATGACAAGGTGGGGGAACTTTTTCAAACTTTAGTGGATCTGGACATATTGGATGAAAGTCTTCTGATAATAACGTCAGATCATGGTGAAAGTTTAGGTGAACATGAAGAATATTTCGATCACTGCACGGTTTATGAGCCCATAATAAGAGTGCCATTAATCTTGGTGCATCCAAGCCTCCCCAAAGGGAAGAGGGTGGAAAGCCTCGTTCAGAACATAGATATACCCTATACAATATTAAAATTAGCAAACATACAAGTGCCCAAAGAACTTGAGGGGAGAAACCTATCCTCCATAATTAATGAGGAGGATGAAGGTTACACTGAAGTATATTCTAACCAGGGGCTTTGGTCAGCTAAAAGGACGATAATAACCAGGGACGGATGGAAGCTCATAAAAACCTTTGATCCAGGCTTCTGGGAGTGCCCTCCTACAGAGCTCTATAACCTCAGAACCGATCCAAAGGAAACCGAAAACCTAGCGTATGAAGAGGAGGATATCGTAGATGAATTAGAGCTGAAAATGTTAAAGTGGCTTGAAAGAGAATTAGGGGGTAAACCTGACCCTCTGAGGCTAATAGTTTCAACTGGGCTCCCGTCTAAAGAGTGGGTCGCAAAAGCAAGAGAAGAGTTCCTTGAAATGAAAGGAGAATATGAGGAAATAAGAATGAAAATGGGCTTCTAAAAGATTCTCCTAGACAGAATAAAATAAAAATTTTAGAATTCTAAATTTTTTTAATAGCGTTAGTAGTTTGCCCTGCGGTTGCTAGTGGAAGGGGTCATGTTCTACCATATACTATTAACAACCAAATGTAATTTGAAATGCAAATATTGCTATGAAAAATCGTTAAAGGAGATGGATACGGATTTCGGCCCTTTCAAAGTAGACTATTCTATTCCAAGTAGAATAAATTATGACGTACAGACTTTAAAGAGATTCATTGAAAAGGATCCGGAAGCTGGCATAATCTTTTATGGCGGTGAACCATTGCTATGTATCGACGAAATCGAGAAGATAATGGATTCAATAAGAGCGAAGCACTTTATAATTCAGACTAACGGGCTTTACTTGGATAAAATTAAACCAGAATATTTGGAAAGGTTCTCCACAATATTTGTTTCTATAGATGGCGACGAAGAATTAACAGACTATTATCGCGGAAGAGGAGTTTATAGGAAAATAATCGAGAACTTAAGATCTCTTAGGAGGAGGGGATTTAAAGGCGAAGTTATTGCTCGAATGACAGTTATGGAGGAAACAGATATTTACAGGCAGGTCTTATGGTTGCTAAATAACCCAGAATATCGATTCTTTTCAGTTCATTGGCAGATTGATGCCGGCTTCTGGCGGAGTGATATACCTGAAAGAATAAGCAAATTCAGAAAATGGATTAAAGAAAGCTATAATCCGGGAATTCGCAGATTAATTAGATTTTGGATCGAGCAAATGGAGAAAACAGGCAGGGTCTTAAGAATATATCCTTTCCTGGCGATAATGGATTCCCTATTAAAGGGCGAAAAAAGTTTGTTACGTTGCGGATCCGGCTGGGCAAATTACAGTATACAAACAGACGGCCACATAATACCCTGTCCAATAATGAATGGAATGCAAGATTTTTATTTGGGGCATATAAGCGAGGCAAATCCATTAAAACTCAAGAAAATTTATGTTGGTGAGCCATGCGTAAGCTGCAGTATTTATCATGAATGTGGGGGAAGATGCCTATATGCAAACCTAACTAAACGTTGGCCCAGCGAAGCCTACAATCTAGTTTGTAGAACAGTTAAAAATTTGATTGGATCGCTGAAAATTTGGTTGCCGAAGGTTAAAAATTTGATGTCAATTGGCAAAATAAGCCAGAGCAGCTTCAAATACGTGAAATATAATAGCTGTGAGGTTATTCCATGAAATCGGCAAATTATATTCACTAGATGCTATCATAATGTTAATTATGTCGCTTCCCCGAAGAAACATCCTTTTAGAAACAAAGCTTATAAATTT
>CAZOWB010000192.1:0-3028 GCA_964583315.1 uncultured Candidatus Bathyarchaeia archaeon
TCATAGGATTGTTGTTTGCAGGTAATGAAGAAGGTACAACATTTGTTGGATGCAAGGCAAGTAACATTGAAGCAGAGTTCCAAAACAAGCTGGGCAAGAAGATATGGATATTATTAGCTAATGCTTATCCTCCCTTTCATAAAGAAGTGGTATACGAAGTTCAAAAAGTGTATCCATCTAGCTTGGAAGTTATGGGTTTGTCTCTCCAAATGATAATGCAGTTCATGGTTTTCACGGCTATGATAGGATTTGTAAACCTTATAACGAAAGAAGCAGTAAAAATAGAGTGGTGATAATATATGCCTACACGTACAGTTCAAGTAACAGCAACTTTAACTGATACAGATGGGAATCCTCTTAGCGGCAAACCTATCAATCTATACTATAGAGAAGCAGGATCTACAACATGGAATGATCTTGGTACAAATCCACATACAACAGATGCGAATGGTCAAGTAACAGATTCAATTGATCTTACTGTTCCAGGATCATATGATTTTAGGGCTGAGTTCCCAGGAGATGATCAATACGAGGCAAGTAGTGCGGAACTCTTGAACCAAATGATCAAGGCTAAGACGCAGCTAACGATAACGGTAACACCACTGTAAGCACAGTAAGATTAGTAAGGAAACAAGCTAACATTTATTAGGGGTACGGATGCCAACGCTAAAAATAGTTGCTACTCTTACTGATGTAAACGGTAATCCTCTTAGCGGTAAAACTATTGAGTTTTATAAATCAACTGATAATGTTAATTTCACATTAATTGCAACAAAAACAACTGATACTAATGGGGAAGCAGAGACAACAGATGAAATAACACAAGCGGGAACATACTACTACAAGGCAAGGTTTCCAGGAGATGATACATATGATGAAGCAGAAGTTGTAGCATCATACACGTATAGTCCTATGGAAGAATGGATACAAGCATTCATGAATTTGTTACCTTGGATAGTAATGATAATGATAATAATATTGATAATAGCATTATTGGTTTCAGCCCTTACATGATATAATTCTTTTTTATCATTTCAAGAAGTTATATGATGGCAACTGTTATTAAGAGAGAAGAAATAAATTAGACTAGGTGTGATAGGTAATGGTTACTCTAAACTATCAGACTGTATTAAATGCCATAGGAGGGTTGTTATTCAAGATAAGTGAAACACGATACGAGTATATTTATCCCAAGCAACTAGACAATGGTACAACGAAGATGATTGTAAGGGAGTTAGGGAAGAGAATAATAGATTTCGGTACTTCTCCTCCGACAATTGGTTCAGAGACAACAATAGACATTGCTACACCGTCTGGGCTGAATAACCCTATCGCGTTCTTTAGAGGAAAACTTGGATACGATTTTGATAATGATGCGATATTAATGTTTGTTGGAGAATGGGATGGTTCTTCAAATGTACCACGATCAACGACCGTTAAACTATTATCGATAGCAAGAGATTTCTCGGATGTAACAGTTGAAATAGATGACGTTCTATCACTTGTAAAGAATGCAGCTAGTGATGTTGATTTAATAAAGCTATATGCACATGCATGGAGACTTGGCAACTTAGGAGTAGCAACAATAGGAGCCTATGCGGCTGGCTCTGAAAGAAGCGTTATACTAAAAGACACGGGCACGGGATGGAGTGCTGAAGTACATAGCGAGAGATACAATTATGTACAAGAATTAGTAGAACCATTTTGGGATGAAAATACTTTCATGGGATTCTTAACAGAAGGACATGGTACAAATAGCTTGTGGATTAAGACTGATGGGAGTGTTCAAGCAGGTGCACCTGGTGGAACATTTACAACTTCTCCAATATACGATCCAATAAATAACAGGATACTATGGTTTGAATGGGGAGGAGAGATATCATCTGGAACACAGCATATATGGACTGCTCCGCCATCAACACCATTTACAGGAACAGACATAACACCGTCTGGTTCACTAACAGATGCTGAAGGAAACACAGTAAATTTGCAAGCATGTGGAAAGATACCTGGATTCATATTCTCTGATAAACAGAACAATAAGGTGATCTTAGGAATAAACTTTGGAGGACTACCAGCAGGGGTATGGAGGGTATTACAGTTAGATCTAGATACAATGAGTGTTGACGGACTGTTTACGTTGAAGGATGGAACAGATACAATATATACTCATGTATATCTTAGAGCAATAGATCCATCAGCAAAGAAGTTGATTCCAGTTCCAATAGTCAATGTATATGATACGGCACTAGGATGGTATGTTTAAAGAGGGTAGAATGGTTTGAGTGAGTCACCAGTTTCAACATACTTTTTGTACAATGAGTTTCCAGAAACAGCACCAGGAGAAGGGATTCCCATTCAGCTTGAACAAATACTGCAAATAATATTGCAACTATTACCATTAATTATAATGATCATCTTATTAACAGTAATCATATCAGCAATAAGATAATGATAATCTTTTCTCCATATTAATTTAAGTATTGTTTTCTCCAAGTAATACTAGGGATACTAGTGCTAAGAATCGTAACCTTCAAATTAAAAGAAGAAGAGCTTGAGATTCTGGATCTTTTATCAAGAAATCTCAAAAAAACAAGAAGTGATGTGATAAGACTTGCTCTTAGAAAACTGTTCAAAGAATTCAATATTAAAGTAGAAATTAAGAATGAATCAGATTTTAGTTATAGGAAATATGATAGATTCTTAAGGAATATGAGGAGAGAATATGATAGTGTACAGATGCAGTAAATGCGGTAAGATAATCTATGCATACTACTATGGTAAAGACTTTTTGGGAGTACCAACACCAAGCGAAGTAAGAGCAATGCTTGGAGGTATATGCCCATATTGCAAGAAACCATTGAAAAAACCAACATTAGAGGACGTAAAGATTTACCCAAGAGAAGAAGTATTGAAGAACAAGAAATTAGTTATGGAGTTGCAAAGAATTTCCAAACAGCAAATCCAAGTCTTGGATCAATCAAGTAAGCCCTAACAAGCACAATATTATCTTTCTTTTTCACTTCAA
>CAZOWB010000193.1:0-3028 GCA_964583315.1 uncultured Candidatus Bathyarchaeia archaeon
CCATCAAAGCAGAAACTGAAGAAATGCGGTTCGTATTCTTTTAATTTCTCTTAACCGACTGCCCCTGATTTATGGCCTTTAATTATTTATTATTAGTTCCTTTTCTACGCTAGTGTTTGTGCTCTTTCTGAGCAAAATAAACACCCTATTATGAAGACTAGACAACCATGTTAAGGCACTTCGAACTCGTCATAAGATAATAGGGAAGCAGAATGTGTACAGTTCCATATTTAATGAGATTACCCCTCGAAGCCATAAAGAAAAACTATAACATGCGAGTTAAAAAAGAAAAAGTTAGCCTATTTCCCATTTTTGTCAGGTTCTAGTATTTTCAAAATTTAACGCTTTTAGAACTCTTTCCTCGGCCTTCGGAAATCGAATCAGGAATGGAGTTACTGGTATGCCTGCCGCACTATGGCTTATCACCATCCACTGTCCTCTTCGGAGTTCTAAAGTTCTGTCAACCACTTCGACCGATATCCCAAACGCCTCTGCTATCCTTTCTCTATCAGACTTTCTTGGCAACTTCGAAACAAAATATGTATGGAGATTTCCTATGACTCTTGTATCAAGATAAGCTACGCGCTGCGTTGCAAGCCCGATCCCCATTCCTAGCTTGCCGCCCCTTCTAGCCAGCAACTCGGCAGCTTTACGAGAGTCCTCTCGCCGTGTGCCCATAGCCTCTGCCTTTTGCGGTACGAATTCGTCAGCCTCGTCCACCATAAACAGCACAAGCGGTTCCTTTATGCCGTGTCTCCTTCTCTCATCATAAAGCCCTTCTGTTACATCATGCAGAAACAGGCTTAGATCGTCGGTTCTATCGGATGTTGCAATGAATAATCCGGCGTTTTTAGCGTCATTCAATATTTTTATGAGTTCCTCTTTCTCTAATCTCATATCAGGTGGCAGGCCTTCAATAAAGCTCCTTTCAGAAGAAAGTTCGCGCAACTCTCTCGCCATTTTCTCCATACAATAAACGGCTGTGTCGGACACATTTGCCACGACTCCCGCAAAAGGTAGATGACTGCTTTCTTCGGTCCTGCCAGAAACGAAGCTTGATAATGTAGTCCTAGAGATTCGACCTTCCTCCTCCAGACGCAGGCGAGTGGCTCTACGGTTTCTAACATCATCTTCAAGCCTAGAGGCAAGCGATCGAAGATCCTCGACTGTTAAACTCTCTTGCGCGTTCAACCATTCTGGCCATGAGTATAAGGCGTCACGTGCCCTACCGATGTGTCGCGGGTCGTAGGATGAAATTACGCTGCGAAGTCTTCTTGCAGCTTCAATGCTTAAAGTCGTCAGCGTACATACCTTAACTCCTCTTCTAAGAAGTACATCCTTTAAGACATTCACCAAAGCATTAATCTTGTCAGGTTCGCTTAGATCGGCAGGAACTACCATGTTGCCCAAAAGCTTTTCAGCGACAGACTTTGCTATTTCTTCGCTTTCAACTGCTCTTGCAAAATCTCTAGGAAGGCGCCCTGGATCAAGTACAAGTAGATATGTTTCTTCGCTTTCCTTAAAACAGTCTGCTAATAATGGAAAGTACTCGTTTGTGTAATCAATTACTACAGCTTTGGCTCCTCTGAGACCGCTTTCTTCCTGCCTTTGTGCAGCATTAAGGATTGCTGCAACTATATTACTTGCCAAGTTTGACTTCCCTGCACGTGTGAACCCAAATATTCCTAAGTGCGTTCTGCACAATTCAGCGGCATTAATTTTAAATGGTACATTTTCGTCTTCAAGGAGCGTTCCAAGGATAATGCTCCTTTCTCTTGGGACCTCGCGGTTAACAACATTAGACGCTACATTACTTGTCAGAAGCCTCGCGGTTGCACCAAGCTTCGGAAGACTAATATCATCTGTGAGTTTGAACCCGCCTGCCCTATCTTGCTCGATCATTACTCCTACCGGAACCGCTTCTACTTGTATACGAGTTGTTTCCTCTTCAGGTGTTTCTTGCTCCCAGAGAGGGACAGTACTTTTTGCAGCTTCCTCGACAAAGCCTGGATATTCATCCAGTAACTTATCTGCGCTTGATCCAAGGGCGTAATCAATCGGCTCCACTTTCACTATCTGTAATATGCTATATCTAGCTATGGTCTCATCAGAGTGGAAGTTTTCAATGCCTATGAACAATCCTTTTCGAATTTCCTTCATGCCATCTCGTGTATAGGGAAACCTCACAATGTAAGTTTCACCAGATCTGAGCCGACCGAGGAGTACTCCCTCGAACCTGCTATCTGCCTTAAAGAGTTCATATTCAGTAGTCATGCGCCCCTCACCCTTCTTAATCTGCTCCTAATAGTCCTAAAGGTTTGCAGAAGAGGATTTGCACGGTCCATTATGGTAGACGAGCGTAAAATCCGGTGAACATTCTTTCTAAAGGAAGTTGCGGCGAGGTCTGCTTTGTGAAGAGGATCAGGATAACCGAGTGCTTCAGGAAAGTGATTCCTAATAAGTATGTTCAATAACAGCATACTCAATTGCTGTAACCTTGAAGGTCGGGAGAAGCGCATGGGTTTTATTGGCCCAAGTTCAGTACCGAGAGCTTGGAGATTTATGTCGCTTGACTCTGAATCGTCCCACCGAGGGTACGCAAGTCTATCTAGAAATAAGACATGCGAGGCTGTAGTTTTGGTGAGGAGAAACTGCGCGAGCCAGCGTAAAAATAAGCGGGGAGGACGGGTGTATTCCATTCCTCGTAACTTATACCCTGCAGCTATCCATCGTCCATTACGTTGCTGTGGGAGTATTGTCATAAAACAGGAATCAAATTCCAATGTAGCCCATGGAGCATCCACTTCATCATCGACAGCATACGGAAGGGTTTCTAAGACTGTCCTGTCTGAAAGGCTGGGACCTATATGAGGACTGGGTTCAAGTCCCTTCTCTAGATGAATGACTCCCAAAAAGTTTCTAAAGAAATAACTTGATGATGAGTCCTTAATAACACCTATTAGCAATATGGGGCGTTCCCAGCACCTCTCTATGAGCAAGCGTAATCCAACACCAGCAAAGAACTGCA
>CAZOWB010000194.1:0-3024 GCA_964583315.1 uncultured Candidatus Bathyarchaeia archaeon
AATAATCATTGACTTATTTAATAAGTTTAAAAGTTTCTTTCCATCATCTTTTTATGGGAGTTAAGTTGAGCGGAAAAAATAGGGGAATAATTAGGAAGATTCCCCCGCTTTTTAGAGATCGGTTTCTTTCAGTGCTCGACGAAACTGAGCAGGAAACTCTTCATCCAGACCTTTATAGCGAACTAATCGACGAAGGAACTGACATGATAATTCAAAAATTGAAGGAGTATAACGAAAAAAGAAAAAATCTGTTGAAATCTCTAAAAAATAAGGTTAAAATAGGAAAGCTTTCTCAGAATGATCAAATTGCGCGCTTAAGAACGGTAGCTTCCGATGCCGGGAATAATGGAGCGGATTTTAGATCAGCCTTCATACCGCTTTATGCTTCAGCAGCTATATCAGCTGAAGGTTGGACGCTTATTGATGAACCAATCTTTAAAGCTGGTGTCCCTCAAATATGGCCGGATGAGTTTCGCGCTCACGATAGAGAATCTTTATTGGCCTTTGGGCTTCAGTTCGAAGTAACCATGGAGGCGATTGAGCGATGGAAGCCTAAATGCGTGCTTTTAGATGGTTCATTACTCCTAAATTTTTGGCTTTCACCAGCAATCTTCGGCTCAACTAAAGAATATGAGAAGGATTTCAATTCGACAGTAATTAAGTCAATCGAGCTACTTTTAACATGCTATGAAAGGGATATTCCAATAATTGGCTTCGTAAAGAGAACTCGGATGAACGACATATGTATTGAACTTGGAATGCCGAAGATGAGAGATACCGCGATACTAGATTTAATACTAAACTTGGGCGAATACACTGTGCCTAAATCTACTTCGAAGAGAAGTCTAATACTCAATGAATATAGGAAAATATGTCGAAAAACAGGGATCCCGGAGTCAGATGCAGAAAACATTTTAAGCATATACTTCTCTTACGTTAAAACTGGCTTTACAACGCCCTTCCGCCTAGAGTTTCCTGAATACTGTTTAGATAGAATGGAAGAGGTTGGAACATTAATTTTCACAACCTCTGAGGAGGAGAATGGTATACCCTTCGCGATAAATGAAGTTGATAGCCTAACGAGGATAACAACGTCCATTTCAAATATCCGTACACTCATGATTTACTCTAAAGCATTGGATCTTGTGAGAAAAGGTGACTTAAGTCCGGAGGATTTGAATCTCCTGGTTCTTCAGCATGGGGAAAAGTGGGTTCTTAGGGATGGAGAGCATTTAGGAACAACCGCGTAGTGAGGTGGGAGGCGAATAAAGTATGGCTTTAACTGTCGATTTGAAGCCTGTTGGTTATGCGCTTTCCGGCTGCACTCACGATTTCCTATCCTTCGTTGTTATGGAAAAGGCTCAAGTTAAAGTTAACTATTTTTACTTTATTGAACACCCACTAAAGCCTAACACTTATGTTCTTGCAAGAACCTTTAGGGTTCAACCCTATAATCCGGAGATGATTACTGGAAGAATAGGGCCGCTAGCTGGCAAGAAGGGGCGTAGAGCGGATTACGGAAAGAGACTTGAATATATCATTGCGTTTGCTGAAATTTTAGGTTATTACGATGAAAAGGGAAAATGGAGAATAATGGAGGTTGCCCCGTCACCATGGGACTATGTTTATGAACCAAGTGAAAAAGCACTTCAACGCTTTTTTATATCAAGGGGAGAAACCGAAAACTCTTTAATGCTTGAAATAGGAAAGGTTAGGGGAACAAATATACCGGCTTACATAGATCTTAACGCTATAGCGAAAGGACATATGTTTATTGCAGGTATGACGAGATCTGGAAAATCAAGTTTTGTTATTAACATGGTTGCTAAAGCCTCAAATTTAAAGCCTAAACCCCGCTTCGTCATATTCGATAGAAGAGGAGAGTACAGTAGTTTAGTGAAGTATGGTGCCAGAATAATTCCATACATGAGGTTTACGCCATTAATAAGTGATCCAAAAATTATTGCTGAAAAATTAGGATTAAAGGGAAAAGAGCGGGATGTTGTCTTAGACGCTGCTAGAGCTCTCCTCTCAAGCGGGATTAAATTAACAAGTGAAAACTTAATCGCAAAAGTTCATGAAGTTATTGAGAAGGGAAGCATATTTAAGACGAGTGAAAGCAAAAGCAAATACTTCAAAAGTATTAGTTGGGTCATAGAGAATAAAGGCGATTTCCTTAACCAGCAGAGAGAACCGCTGAATATAATCGAAGAGATTAAAGGAAATTTCGCCCTAATAATCGACTTTTCAGTTGACACCGATATTGAAGCTCAACACAGAACTGCAAGTCACATTCTAAATCAGATTAGGGAGTATGCTATGAAAAGAAAAGACTTCGGCGACTTTGCCTGCATAATTATTGTTGAGGAAGCCCAGTACTTTGCTCCCGAAAGGGGAGCTGAAATAAGAGAGTCAAGCGCCCAATCCGAAGTTAAGGCTTCAATGATTGAGACGATAAGTCAGGCAGGCGGATACAATGTAGGATTAATAGTTATGACTCAGAGACCAGCCTACGTCCTTAAGAGCTGCATCTCTCAATGTAATTCAGTCGCATGTTTTAGGCTTAAGAGCGGAAACGATCAAAACGCCATTCTGGAATACACAGAGTATGGGTCAGAAAGGCTTAAAGATTACCTGCCTGGCTTAGCAGATCATGAAGCCATGCTCTGGGGACTGGCTGTCCCAACGCCTTTCCCAATAATAGTTGAGATAGATGTTGAGGAGTACCCTAGAAAGGCGGTTGCCTTCGCCAAGAGCGCTTGGGAAAAAATGGAGCGGAACGCCGCCAATAAAGAAAGGGCGGCTTTACCACTCCACCTGCAAGATTCATAAATTCGATTAAATCTAATGTTTTAAAGTTAGAGAGTTGAAACATAAACTATTGATTGTTGGAGGAGAAAAAAGAGTATGAAGATGCTTGCTGGAACAGATTTCCATGGTTTCAGACCTGCTTTTGAAGCTTTCGCTCTAGAGGCAAAAAAGCAGAAAGCCGACGTTATCCTTATAGGTGGAGACATAACGAAT
>CAZOWB010000195.1:0-3023 GCA_964583315.1 uncultured Candidatus Bathyarchaeia archaeon
CTGATTATAAATCTTAAAATACTTCTTTATATGTTTCCTTTGCTAAAAATATGGAAGCGTAGGAGCTTGAATGTACATTGATTATGGAGAAAAGGAGCACACCATTTTTTAAGAGGAAACTTGAGCCGATAGAAGTTAAAGTTCCAAAAAAGATTTCCGATTTACTTTCCGAGATGTCTAGAACGGGTTTTCAAGGCAGAAAGATCGGTGAAATAGTCGAAGTTTGGGAAGAAATGCTGAAGGATAACATCGTGATATTCTTCGGTTATGCTGGTTCAATGAGCACCACCGGTCAATGGAAGATTGTTAATTGGCTTATTGAAAACCGCTTTGTAGATGTAATTGTTTCAACTGGCGCAAACATTTCAGAGGATATTTTAGAGGCTATGGGGGGCACATACTGGCAGGGACATTATTTAGTTGATGATGAGAAACTCGCGAAATATAAGATAGATAGGTTCTATGACGTATTCGCTGATGAAATGGAGTACCGGCAGATGGAGAATTTAATAGCTAATTTCATGATGAAGCTTGAGCCAAACCGCAAATACTCGTCAGCAGAGTTCCTACACTTATTTGGTAAATATCTCTCAAGCCTTAAGATAAAAAGTATTGTCGCAACAGCCTACGAAAATAATGTGCCAGTGTTCTGTCCAGCAATAGTTGACAGCGCTTATGGCATAGCATATTTGGTCAATAGAGTTAGAAGCGGCGGTAAATTCGACATAACAATTGACCAAATGAGGGATTTTGAACAGCTAGTTGAAATAAAAAGGAAAGCGGAAAACACCGGCGTAATATACATAGGCGGAGGGGTACCAAAGGATTTCATCCAGTTAACAGCCATCGGCAGCAGCATAACTGGTGATGGAGAATATGGTGAACCACTTCCACACAAGTACGCCATACAAATAACAACTGATGCACCCCATTGGGGTGGACTCTCAGGATGCACATTTGAGGAGGCAATAAGCTGGGGGAAGGAATCTAGGGAGGGAAGAAATGTTCAATGCTATTGTGATGCAACAATAGCCTTACCGATAGTAGTGCACGCATTAACCGAAAGAATTGACAAGAGAGAAGGAAAACCAGATCTATCATGGCTGTTTACGGAATTAAAAAAGTAAAACATGCTTCGTACGGACACCTAAGCTTGCTCTAATTCCACCTTAGCATCTACATTTCCCCTCTCACTTTTTGATTTTATGAGGAGAATAAATAGAAATTATTGATTTTGGCAAAGTCTGTAAAAATATTCTCTTGAAGACAGTGGCTCAATTCAGCTACTAATGAATATTATTACCGGAGGAGATTTCGGCTATGAGAAAAGATTCATGGTTCCCCGTTTAAGAGCGCCCTCTCAAAGAGACCCTAAATCTATGGGCTCGCCGGGAACGTGTATGGTGAAGCTTATAACCCCGTGAACAGCCGTTGTAGATCCTGTGGCTAGAGTTGTCCAGTTTGTGGGAGTGCTACATGGAACACATGGGTAAGCTTCAGCTAATACGCCATCATCAATCAAAGCGCGATATTAGGTAGTATGCCCTTCCTCGAAAATTTTTTGATGAGATCGGGTATTGTCCCATCAATACCTATTAAGAGCAGCTCCCTCTTAACCAACAGCGCCACCAGTCATTCGCCAAATAATCTTTATTTTAGATGGGATTCATATTTAGAATTTGGGTGAATAAGATGCCTTACCACTATTTTAGACTAGGACCATTCGGCTTCGGTATTTGGGGTCCTGAATGGTGGGCGCCCTACTGGATCGATGTTGAGAAAACCACGGAGGAGATCATCTTAACCCTAAGAATCCCAAGAGACGTTAAGAAGGAAGACATTAAAGTTGAGTTTAGAGAGGGATACCTCAGAATAAGATTTCCTCGAGGAGGCGCATGGGAAAAAATTCCCATAGAATAGAGAAGAGTAAGAAAAATAAAGGAATCTATTCTAGCTTAAGTTATGAGGGACTCTTGAAAAAGAAGGCTTAATTTCTAAATTTAGTGTTCTCTATTAGATGTGGGTGATTTTATGAAGGTCTTTCACTATCTTGATGTTAAAGCTGAAGTAGCTGATGAAGGAGCAAATGGATTGAGAGTGAGATGGCTTATTACAAGGGAAATCGGCGCTGAGAATTTTTCTATGAGGCTTTTTGAAATGGAACCCGGCGGCTATAGTCCTCTTCACAATCATCCTTGGGAGCATGAGGTTTTCATATTAGAGGGTGAGGGCGTCGTTTTCGGCGGTGGAGAGGAACGGAGATTCAAGGCTGGCGACGTAATTTTCATTCCTCCAAACGAGAAGCATCAATTCAAAAATACAGGTGAAAAAACCGTTAAGTTTTTATGTCTTATACCTAACCGCTGAAAACTAAACATGAAACTAATAAATAACCAAAAAGATGAGTTAAGTGTGTAGCGGAGAACGCTGTTCAGAAGGCATACCTTGCTCAGCGACAGCCAATTTTAACATGTGAGATGGAAGGCTCCGGCAACACGTTTCCCAGAGCTTAATAGCCGGTTAAAAGTTTTGTAGGCTTCGGCTGTTGGCTGAATTATCAATTTGATTCCATGAGCCTTTAGTGATTTCTCGACCTCTGGGGTAACCTTAACAAGCCCAAAGTAGCCAGTTCCAATTACGAGAATCTCTGGAGGTGGTTTGCAATCTAAGACTTCTTTTAAGTCCTCGGTATAAATTTTATGTCCCTCCCTCCTCCACCAGCCGTCGATAACTCTTTCAGGTAGGACTATAAGATCGCTGGTGTAGCGTTTTCCATCTATAACCATTACACCGAAATTATAGGAATTAATCAATCTTCCCACCAGCCTCTCATTTTATAACTCAACAATTAAAGAATTTAAAGTTTCAACGAAGAGAATCGGGAAATATGTCAACTCTCGCATCAGAATAAAGTGTTGAGCCTTTAAAAGCGCTGAATACCATAACCGCGTCAAAAAGTAAGGGAGTAGTGGTGCGGGGAGCGGGATTTGAACCCGCGAACCCCTACGGGACAGGCTCCTGAA
>CAZOWB010000196.1:0-3007 GCA_964583315.1 uncultured Candidatus Bathyarchaeia archaeon
TGTGTGATGTTGTTTATGCTCTTCTAAGTAATGTGGCTTTAAAATCGCCATTTCTTTCTTATTGTATGGTATTACTAGTGCTGTGGAGCTTCTGGGGGTTGGAGTTGACCAGTTGTTAATCATTTTTATTTGTGCCTCTGAGTTCTTAAGGAATGTTGGTGTTACATTGCATAAATGTTCTAGATAGTTTCCAGAAAATTCGGAAAGCTTGTTAAGGTCACGTATCCCGTGGAGGTAGATATATGTAGGAGTCATTTTTGTGTATCTGGTGACGAAGAGGGGGAACTCTGGACTTTTTGATTTCCAAGCAGGAAGTGACTCTGTTACTATGGCAATTGCTCCAGTAAAATCCAAATAGGAAGAGGGTGTTTGTGGACTAATAATTATTGATTTTCCATCAGCATAAACGATATTTTGTAATGTACTTATGATCTGCAATTCATAAGGTCTTGGCTGGTTTGTTTCAATTACCTTGGAGTAGTGTTCGAATCCTAGGAGAGTTGACGAGATGCCGAAAATTAGGATTAAAGACACTACCCCAATATTTTTAAGTAGCGTTTTAAAACTTGCTTTTTGCTCTCTTATTTTTCTAAAGGTGTGTTTGCTCAATGATAGTGCGGCTATCATGGAGATGGGAATTTTGAAAAGTTCAAACATTCTCTCTTCTCGGAACGAAAGAATGTTTTGTCGAAGAGCTTCAAGAAGCCAAGAGTTTGGATTAAATGTAAACTCAAAAGTATATTTCATTTGTATCATGGATATTAGCCTTGAAATAGTTATCATCAATATGGCTGAGAAAAGTATTGCCACAACTTCCTTTGAAGAGGTTTTTTGTCTCCAAAAAATCGAATAGATTGCTATAATTGCTAAAATGCCTGCAATACCTATCTTTACAGGGTATAAGAGAAAGGGAACGTAACCAAACTTATTCAGATCAAAAAAGTTAAATTGTAGCTGGCCACTAAACCATAGTAATATCAAATCTAAGTACAAGATTAACAATAACCATGTGATTAGAATACTGAATTTTTCATTTTTTAATGTTAATATTTTATTTTTGATTCTCGTAAACTTCTTTAGAGTCTTATCTCGCAGGTTGATAACTAAAAGTATGATTGAACCTACTAGTAAGTATTCTAGATATGTGAAATAGGCAATTTTCATATTTGGCACTATAATGGAGAGAGTAAAATTTAGCAGTATACTGGCAGGTAAGGCCATAAAAATAGAGAGGGCAGAGCATTTAAGTTGTGATTTAAGGTTTAGAGGTCCTATGATTGCGAAGCTAGTCAATACTGCGAATAAGAAGTATGTGGCATATAGATGCATAAGAGGTAATGGAGCTATTAATAGAGCCATTAATGGAATCAGATTTTTAGTAGGAAGGTCTTTCCGTTTAAGTAAATAGAGTAGAGCAAAAGTTAATGTTAGTGTAGTCTCCATTGATAGGTTGAAGAAAAGCCGCCTCCATGTTATATCTCCATACGAGTAAATATTGGCTTGCCCAATTAACCAGAGAATTGAGGCTTCTGGATTATTAATTTTCTTCTGTAGGAAACTTAGCCAGCCGAAGCCTGAAAATAATCCCCAGATCAGAGTTGCTATAGCTGTGACTCCTTCTCCATATTTTTTCAAATATTGACTGGCCATGGCGTAGAAGGTTAAAATGGTTAGAAGATTGAAAAAGACAGTTAAAAGTTGAAATGTTTCTATGCTTGTCTTAGTAACATAAATAATTGAGGAATGAAAAATGTTAAATAACGGATACCTCCCTGATACATAGTAAAATTCAAATGAGTCTTTTGTCCAAGATAGAGCGCTTAGAAAATTGCGTGTAATGTCCAAACCTAATAGGTAAGACATTTTCGGATATAGTTTTAAATAGAAGAATGTGAAAAATAGCAACGTAAGCAGTAAGATTAGCTCCTCGGTTTTCAGTATTAGATTATGTTTGTCATTTCTTTTTTCTTTCTTTTTTAGTGCTATGGAGAGGGATATTAGCAATAAGACTGTAACAACCATTGTCATGATTAATCCTCTTAAATTGGAGGGAGAAATTAGCATAATTGTACCTATAATTTCGATGGCCGCTAAACTCACGGGATACGCTAATGCAATAATTTCAATCCGTGAAAATCTTGGTTTAAATTTTAAGATATTAAGTATTGAAAAACCGAGACCGAATATAAACACAACCACATATAAAATCACTCTTAATGCTTCAAAATTGATGTTCGCTATTTGCGTTATTATGAGTGAGAGAGCGGACAGAACCAATAAGACATGTAAATGATTATCACGTATATTTATCTCCCACTCTAGGCTAACCCTAAAGCTGAATATTCTATTTGAAATTGTTAAAACAATAATGGATACGAGAGCAATATATAACAGAAATATTATATATGATTTAGGAGCCGTTACAAGCAGAAATATTATTGAACCAATCAGGGATATTGTTAAACCGATAATTAAGATTTTAATAAACTTTTCCAATTGCATCTATTCATCTACTAACCATTCTTTGATTGAAGAAATCGAGTTTTAACTGGAGTATGTCTTTTAGATTTTTGAATGCTATGAGATAAGCTTCCAATAAATAGATTAGGTTCCACCATTCGATCTTTGTTTTTCTTTTGATTATGAGCCCGCCTATTGTAGCCGCTAAATTACCCAGCAACGCCCATAAGAAGGCTAAAAGATTTAGCATGGATCCCTCGAATATGTCCTTAAAAAATACGTAAAACCAGTATATTACTATCATATGGATGCGTAGTTTACGGGGCAACCTGCCTTCTACCGATCCCTTATGAACTACTTTCGCATCAGGTATAAGATAGAGAGCTTGCGGATTTCTCTTGTAAAGTCTGTAAGAGAAGTCCAAGTCTTCCATGAAGCCATATCGCTTTAGGTTCTCGTCAAATTTTAGGCTTTTAAAGACTTCACGTCTAAGGCAAAAGCAACAACCAGAAAACCTCTGTACATTTATAACCTTCGTTAACGTTAA
>CAZOWB010000197.1:0-2991 GCA_964583315.1 uncultured Candidatus Bathyarchaeia archaeon
CTCACGCAAATAGGTTAACATTGTTTCAGGCCAGTGAACCCATGGAAAATGGATAAACTCCAGTGTTTTATCACCTAAGGAAATTGTTTCCCCATCCTCAATGGTTTGAATCCTATCTTCTGGAACGAGCAGTAAATTCATGAGTAAATCCTTACATTTAGATGTGGCAATAACCTTGGCGTCAGGATGCAAATCAAGTAGGGTTGGTAAAGCTCCTGAGTGATCCTGTTCAGCGTGATTAGCAATAATGTAATCTAAGTGTTTAACATTTAGAAGCTTCAGGTTTCTTATTAGGACATTAGTCATCGTCGGATCAACAGTATCTATTAATGCTGTCTTATCGCTTCCATCTACTAAATATGCATTATAGCTCGTTCCATCCGGGAGGGGTATTAGCTCATCAAACAGGCGGCGATCCCAATCTACAGCTCCAACCCAGTAAACTCCCTCTTCTATTATGCGGGGTTTCATACTCACTCATCCACCTCTTTAAACATATTTTTTGAAGCGCCACATACTGGACAAGTCCAATTATCCGGTAAATTTTCAAAGTTGGTTCCCGGAGAAACCCCCTGAGTTGGATCACCAACCTCAGGATCATAGATGTAGCCACAAACTTTACAAATCCATTTTCTCATAGATCTTTTCATCTCTCAAAAAACACTCCAATAATTATACCTTTTATTACATATATTTTATTCCATTATCTTGTTATAGCGCGTAAATGAATAAATTTTGTAAAGCATATATTCAATTTGGGGTTCCTCCAGAGGATTTATGGTTGAGGGAATTTTGCGGAGAATTGAGCTAACAACCCTAAAAGATCTGCCAGCGAGAATCCAAAGTATAAAAGTCAGCTTAGAAAAAGTTTATGGTGCAAAATTAAGCGTTGAGTTTATGATTTTGCCAGTTAAATCGCTCTGTTCAACTGAGAGATTTCTGGAAAAGGATAAGCTAGCTTTAGTCTTTAAGAAGATTGTAGATGAGGGTTACAAGGTTCCAATAGTAGCCATCAGAAAGGGAGGCGAATACTATATTTTGGATGGGCATCATCGATCTTATATATTAGCGAAAATGATGGAGGAAACCGTAGAATCGTATATTCTGCGGTTTCCGGAGGAAGTTAGCTATAGAGCTCCACCGAGACAATCGATAGAGGAAACCCCGATAATAGATGTTGCGCCCATCGACGATCCAATCTTGAGAGCTTGGAGCCAAATAATCACGTTACTGAAATATTATGAGGGAATCTACGATACGGCATTTTACTTTAAGATCGAATATTTGCCTTTAGCCGATCTCATACCAACACAGCCTCAGGTGGAAAGAAGACGGATTTCATCAATAGATAGGCTGCTTGTCCCAATAGTATGCGTAAAACATGAAGGAAAATACTATATCCTAGATGGGCATGCGAGAACATTAAGAGCAAAGGAGATTGGATTAAACGCTATTAGAGCCATTATTTTAATTCCAAAAAGAAGGGTGAAGTATGGTATAGTCAGAACGGTTGATGATATGGGTCTCAAAAGCCTCGACGACTTAAAAATAATCGAATAAAATTTAATGTTTTTAATGAAGGTCGCTAAGTTTCCCCGGCAATATGCATTATTTTTTTATCCTTCGATGTAATTTAGTTTCTTTTGGAGAGTAGACTTTCATGGGTGTCGATTTAGGCGACTTGATTCCGAGAACACCTGTCGACTTAAAAAGCCTTAGCGGTAAAACCATAGCTATAGACGCTTATAATGCGCTTTATCAGTTTCTTGCAATAATCAGGCAGCCTGATGGAACCCCCCTAATGGATCACACCGGGAAAATTACAAGTCACCTAAGCGGTTTATTCTATAGGACATGTAATTTGCTTGAGTTGGGAATAAAGGTTATATATGTTTTTGATGGAACCCCGCCAGCTTTGAAGGAAGCTGAAATCAAGAGGAGAATGCGTGTAAAGGAAGAAGCTGTAAAAAAGTATGAAATTGCCCTAAAGGAGGGAAGAATTGAAGAAGCACGGATGTATGCGCAGATGACATCTCATTTAAAGGATTATATGACTGAGGACGCTAAACGCCTGTTAACCTTGATGGGTGTGCCTTGGGTTCAAGCGCCCTCAGAAGGCGAAGCGCAGGCGGCGCATCTAGTTAGGAAGAGGGATGCGGACTTCTGTGCAAGTCAAGACTATGATAGCTTGCTTTTCGGCGCACCTCATCTACTTAGAAATCTGACAATTTCTGGTAGGAGAAAGCTTCCCCGAAAGAAAGTTTATGTCGAGGTTGTCCCGGAGATAATTGAGTTGGATCGCGTTCTCAAGGAACTAGGTATTACACGTGAACAGCTTATCGACATAGGTATACTTGTTGGAACAGATTTTAATCCTAATGGCATTAAGGGGATAGGGCCGAAAAGCGCACTTAAACTCATAAAGACTTATGGGAGCCTAGAGAAGGCTCTACCTGCAATAAAAAAGGCGGAGTTCCCAGTTGAACCAGCAAGAATAAGAGAGATTTTTCTGCATCCAAATGTTACAGACGATTATAAAATAGAGTGGAAGGATCCTGATGTTGACGGCGTGATTAGTTTCTTATGTGGCGAGAAGGATTTCTCAGAAAAACGTGTGCGAAAAGCCTTAGAGAAAGCTATTGGAGGAATGAAGAAGGCTAGGGCGAGAAGAACGTTAGAGGCATGGTTCTAGAAAAATTAAGATCATTAAGCATTAGTAAAGTGAAGAATTAAGTATTAGTTCTAAAACATTAATCAATCCAGTGATCTATAAAAAGCTGCCACCAAAGAGGAAAGGTGAAAAACGTGGAATTACGTGAGAATGAGAGGAGAACTCTCCTTGCACTTAAAAAATTAGGTGGAAAAGCAACATTAAATGAGATCTCCAAGATCAGTGGCCTAGCAGATACAGCCATCATGCGGGCAGCTCTATCACTTAAAACAAAGAATCTTGTGAAAATTCATGAAAGAAGAATCACCAAATTCGCTTTG
>CAZOWB010000198.1:0-2977 GCA_964583315.1 uncultured Candidatus Bathyarchaeia archaeon
TTGGGAGCTCCGAGATTGAATACCGTTCTATTCCATTTATTCCAGCAGCCCACCGTGTAACTGCGATTTGTTTTTCAGTCAGAGGTTTCCATTCGTATTGAATCCAGTTGTTATTCCAGTTCAACTTGAAAAAAGCAATAAAACCGGCGTTTACGAGTAGAATTCCGATGATGGCTAGAGCGCATCCCGTGAAAACAATTCTCCTCCGCTTTGCAAGTGTTAAGTTGATTTCAAATCCTCCAAGATGGAAAAATATGGATGCAATAATGAAACCTATTAGAAGGGTAAGACAGATGAAGTAATCGAATAGCGCTGTGATATCCATGCTCCAGTAGGGGGCTCCCAGAATCACGCCTAAAACAATGCATGTTAGGATGATAAATAGATCTCTCATCCATAAGTTTCTTCTCTCCGTGAGGAAATGTCTGATAAGTCTAGCGGTCATTCTAAGGGCGATGACTGTGAGGATAGATGCTGACACAATATAGATGAATCTGTATTCAACTTCTAAGGTTGGCATCAACATGATAAGCTCGGAGCTCGACGCTGGGAAAACTGGTAGGATGAGTATTCTCGGTATTAGATTCCAATCTCCAACTCCGGTTAATATCATATAGAATATTGGTGTGACACTCCCATAGAATGGGACTCCATTTAAGGAAGCAAACATATAGAATAAGACAGCCCATTTTAGGAGTTGCCAAAGAACCCATAAGATTCCCCTCGTTTTAAAGGAGAGAGATGGAAATTGTTCCTCAAAGGGCTCAGGCTCTGGTGTAAAAGCCCTCCTTATGGACGACCAAACTTCATAGAGATCGCTCCGCCCGTAGAGAGGATTTATTGATAGTAGAGCAAATATGCCCGCTAAAATAAAGGTGTAACCGTGATAAAAAACTGTTCCAAACCAGTCGATTCCAGCCTTCCGAAGATACATCTCCTCTAAAATCATCCAATTAAGCCAGACGTAAACTCCATAAAGGAAAACTATAACTAAAACTATTGCTAAAAGAAGCCAAATCCAATATCGTCGAATAAAACTCGGTTTTTCGTATACCATTTCGGTTCGCTCCGATCTCAGCTACTAAGGTTATTAAAAATAAGAATTAAGGATATAAGTGAAACTGATCTGAATCTGTTATCTGTTCAAATCGGCTAGAAATTGCAGCGTCTATAGAAAAGCAATCAACACTCATTATAAGCTCATGTTCAGTTTCTCCAGAAACTCTTCAAACTTTTCTTTCGGTATTCTAGCTCCAGCTGCATTAGGATGCCCCCCTCCACTCCCTCCAATTATCTTTGTTATCCGCCTAAGCATTCGGTTAAGATCTATTTTATCACTACGGGCTCTTAAGCTCATATCAATTATATCCTTTCTCTCTTCACCTGCAACCCCGACCAGAGCGCCGGTTAATCCCCTAGCGTAGGTTGCGGTTTTCCCAAGCGAGAATGGAAAGTTGAGAACATACGCTATTTTGCCGAAAATTTTAACCTTATCCTTAAGTTCTCTTATCGCGATCTCTTCGAGATGAGTGTTTTGTATGGCTAGTTCAACCAGTCTTCTATCGAAGCTTGGGGGCATGTTATTCGCTAAGTTAGCCACTATGCTCCGCTTAAATTCATGGTTTTTCTTCTGGCCCTCAATTCCTTGAATAAGTAAGCCGCTTTCAAAGTATAGGGTTCTTTTATCCCATCTCTTGAGAAGCTGCCGGATTACAGGTGTATCATCCATGTAGTCTCCTATGGCACCCATGATTGCTATCCTCGCATGCATATGAGAAATCTTGGACTGAAAGAATATGTAGGTTAATTCGGAAGCTGATGCGTCTAGGCTGTGAACGATTCTGCCGGGAATATCCTTCTCCGAGATGCCGTCGGGTAATGGATGATGATCGATGTAAGTTAGCTCCCCTCTTTCTTCGATTTCAGAGAACGATTGCAAAAGCCCATTTAGATGACTTTCTGACAGAGCTATATCACATATGATTATTCTATTAGCTTTCTCAGCCTCCTTCAAATCTCCCTCCAAGCCGTAAGGATGAGTAAAAAACACATGGGCATTTGGGTTCGCGGCTAAAGCTATCGCACCAGCACACAATCCATCAACATCCCCGTGGGTAAAAATCCAGGTCTCCATTCTCTAACCCCTCTCGTCCCCTCCGAATTAAAACCTTAATACCTATTTAGCCTAACGGAAATGATGTATAAATATTAGGTGGTGGCGGAAAATATGGTTGTTGTTTCTCCTAATCTAATCCATAGGCACCTAAAGATTCGTCTCCTCCGAAAGGCCTTCAATCTACTAGAAAGGGATGCTGAGGTTCAAACCTTCCTCCAGATGGCTAATGTAATGGCGGTTAACAGGCTGAAATATAATGACCATGGGCATGTTCACTCGAGAATAACATGCGGTAGCGCCCTCGAAATATTTAACATTCTAAGTCGAAGAATCACCCCAACAACCGTCAAGGAGGGCTTATGTAGCCTAGAAGACGCCAAGCTCATAGTCTTATGCGGGGCTTACCTACATGATATAGGAAACGCCATTCACCGCAATTTACATCATGTACACGGCTGTAACATCGCAAGCCCAATTTTAGACAGAATTCTCTCAGAGATTTATCCGAAAAATAGGGATTTGATCCTAAGATTAAAGTCTGAAATTTTGCATTGCATATTCTCCCACGACGAAAATGTCAGATGTCTTAGTATTGAAGCTGGATCCGTGAAGGTAGCCGATGGAACAGATATGGCTGAGGGGAGGGCTAGAATACCCTACAAGATAGGAGGCGTGGACATACATTCCCTATCTGCACTTGCAATTAGAAAGGTCGAAATAGTTGAAGGAGAAAATCGTCCAATAAGAATCCTAGTTAACATGGATAATCCGGCAGGAGTATTTCAGATAGAAGAGGTGCTGGGAAAGAAAATAGCCTCCTCAGGCATAGAGAAATGGGTTGAAGTCGTAGCCATTGAAAAA
>CAZOWB010000199.1:0-2964 GCA_964583315.1 uncultured Candidatus Bathyarchaeia archaeon
CGTTATTTAAGCCGACGACTGCAACCCTCTTACTCTCAAAGAGGGGCGCGTCGCAAATTGCACAGTATGATACTCCACGACCGAGAAATTCAATCTCACCTGGGACTCTAAGCTTTTTTCTTTGCGTTCCAGTTGCAATTATGATACTGTAGGCGTAGTATTTGTTATTTCTCGTGGTAACAGACTTAACAGTGCCCTTAAGTTCCATATCCAATACTTCTTCTGGAAACTTTATTTCTGCCCCAAAGGATTTCGCTTGTCTAAGCATTCTATCAGCCAATTCAAAACCGGAAATGCCGTCCGGGAAACCTGGAAAATTTTCTATTAATGGCGCCTCATTTACTCTTCCACCAGGCATATTCCCCTCTAAAACAAGTGTTTTCATATTCATTCGTGAAGCGTAAATGGCAGTCGCCAAACCAGCTGGTCCGCCGCCAACGATTATAACATCGTAAACCTCATTTTTCTTCATTTCTACCAAGCAATATTTTTGAGAATGCAACCTAATAATTTTTAAGTAGTTAATTAAGCCTGGTGAGTTATTAGAAAAATTAAAAATCACGAGGCTTATTTTTATATTTCACTTGATTTAGAATTTCTTTAATAAGGCTGAATGTAGGTGTTAAATTTGGCTGAAGTAAGCATTGAGGAGTATCTTGAGAATAAAGCGAATATCTTAAGACTCCACAGTATCAGATCTACCACAAAGGCTAAGTCGGGGCATCCAACGAGCTGTCTTTCGAGTGCCGAAATTATTGCAACTCTATTCTTTAATGTGATGAATATAGATCCAAAGCGCCTAGATTACTTAGATAACGATGAGTTTGTCCTATCTAAGGGTCACGCTGCGCCGATTCTGTATGCAGCTTTAGCTGAGGCTGGAGTAATAACCCGAGATAAACTCATGACTCTAAGGCAGTTTGATTCGGAGCTTGAGGGGCATCCAGTTCCAAGAATTAAGGGCATAAGGGTTGCAACCGGATCGCTCGGTCAAGGCTTATCTATAGGTTTAGGTATGGCCTATGCTAAAAGGCTTTTAGGCATAGATAGACGCGTTTACGTTTTGCTTGGGGACGGAGAAGCCGCTGAGGGGTCGATTTGGGAAGCACTAAACTTAGCTGGGAAACTTAAAATGTCAAATCTTGTGGCAATACTGGACATGAATAGACTTGGACAGAGTGAACCTACGATGTTCCAGTGGGATTGGCGGGCTTATGCCGAGAGGGTTAAAGCGTTTGGCTGGAACGTTACCGTATGTGATGGACATGACATTAAAGATCTAATTAGGGCATTTGATGAAGCGAAGAATTCTAATAAACCATTCTTTATAATCGCTAAGACTGTCAAGGGTAAGGGTGTAAGCTTCCTGGAGAATGTGGAGGGAAGGCATGGAAGAGCATTAAGTGAAGAAGAACTAAACAAAGCAGAAAAGGAGATACTTCCAAAAATAAAAGATGTTGAATTCCAGCCACAAAACTTCATAGAGGCTAAGGTTCCAATCGAGCCTCGAAAGAAATATTCGATTAAAACTGATTACAAGATAGGCGATATGGTTGCAACTAGAGTGGCTTTCGGCAAAGCCCTCGTGAAACTCGGTGAGCAAAGCGATAAAATTGTTGTCTTGGATGGCGACGTGAAGAACTCGACTTTCACAATCTACTTCTTTGATAGGTTCCCCGAGAGAAGCATACAATGCTATATCGCTGAACAGAACATGGTTGGCATGGCTGTGGGGCTTCAAACGCAGGGCTTTGACGTATTCTTATCGTCGTTTGCATGCTTCCTTTCAAGAGCTTACGATCAAATAAGGATGGCAACATATTCCAGAGCAAACCTGAAGATAGCTGGTTCCCATGCAGGTGTCTCTATAGGTAAAGATGGGCCTTCCCAAATGGGCTTGGAGGACTTAGCGCTCTTCCGCGCCCTATTCGGTAGTATAGTCCTTTATCCATGCGATGCTGTTAGCGCTGAGAAACTCACGTGTGAAATGGCAAATTATGAGGGCATATCTTACATTAGGACAACTAGACCGAAGACTCCAGTGATATATGACAACAGTGAGGAATTTCATGTTGGCGGATCAAAGGTTCTCAGATGGAGCAAAAATGATGAGGTGACGGTTATTGCGGGTGGAGTAACAGTGCATGAGGCTCTAAAAGCCTATGAAAAGCTGAAGGCTGAGGGCATCAACATTAGAGTTATAGACTGCTATTCAGTAAAGCCTCTGGACGCTGAAACCTTAATCAAAGCCTCTGAGGAAACAAAGCATATAATAACCGTTGAGGATCACTATCCAGAAGGCGGAATAGGCGAGGCTGTAGCGGCTTTAGGCCTAAAACCGCATATATTAGCTATCAGAAAGATGCCGCATTCAGGTGAACCGGAAGAACTGTTAGCGGAGCAGGGAATTGACGCCGCTGGAATAATTAGAAAGGTTAAAGAGTTAGTTGGATGAAGAAGCCATTAACTATTATTTTAAGTCTCAAGAAGCTTACGCTATAAGTGTGCATAATACTATTGTAAGGGTGAAGCCCCAACAATTATCTTTTATTTTTCGTCTAAGATAGCATAAATACATGCTGAAAAATCAGCTTATCTTCTCATCTATGACATCTTTACTCTATCTTTTAGCCAGCCTGTAAATATAACCGTTATACAAAGGAGGCTATTCTCTCCTGAACTCCTTAGCGTAAATTCTCTTATTTTTTCCACCTAAAAATTAAATGAGAGTCTCCTTTCTACTTAAGAAGAAATAAAAGAGTGAAGATTAAAAGTAATCATTATAATTATGGTGGAGTAATTTTTATTGCTTGAACTGGACACTGAGTCTCACAGGCTAAACATTGGATGCATTCTGATTCTCTAACTGGATCAGGTTTCTTTTCTGAAGTAGGATGACCCGGCGTCTCAACCCATTCATAGAGGCTTACTGGACAGACATCTATGCATGTTCCGCATCCCTCA
>CAZOWB010000200.1:0-2948 GCA_964583315.1 uncultured Candidatus Bathyarchaeia archaeon
ATATTATCTTTAGTTAGGCAATGGGATCAAACTGCAGCTTACACTAAAATGAAGAATCAGATAGGTGTTAACTGGATGACGCTGAGCGACTCCGACATCATTTATATAGGCGGGCGAGAGTATTGGGCAGCTCCAACAACAATCGCGTATCCAAGCCGAGATTGGATAAGTATGCATCTCATATACACGCATACTTCAAAGATAATAGTTATCGACAGCCATAGTGGCGAGTTTGTTTCAGTCACGGAGGCTTTTGGAGTCCCAAGGGAACCGCTTATCTATTATGGTGAAGGTTTTCACACTAATGTTTACGTAAATGTGAGGGGCTTTAATGAAATAGGGAATGTTTCCTACCCTGGAGAGCCAGACTACGTCTTATCGGGATGGCAAAGAATATTATGGTTTCTTCTGGAAGGACAGCTAGGATTTGCATTTTCTCCCCCTCAGGAAAAAATAAACATGCTTTATTGTAGAGATGTTCTTCAAAGAGTTAATAACATACTTATATATGGCTTGAAGGTTGATCCCGACGCATATCTCGTAAGTGATGGAAAAAGAATTTACTATAACATTCAAGTTTACATTGATTATCCGATGCGCTCAGGGTTCTCAGCAAGTCACTATTTGAGGTTCTTTGCTGTGGTTCTCGTGGACATCGAAAATGGAGAAATGCACGGATATATTGTGGGTAAATCTGACGGATTTCTAGTTGATTTCTACAGGAGGTATTATCCCTCTTGGAGCGATCCGCCAGAATGGTTAATCCCCCAACTACGATATCCGGAAGCCCTCCTTGGCATGCATAATCACCCCGGTCAGCTGGACGTAGACTTCTACTTTCATGTTGAGGATCCATTTATTTGGAGATCAGGCTCCCAATTTTATGAGAGGCCGAAGGCAACTGAAGCCCTTTACGTTCTAATGGTTGTTGGGGATCAACCGTATTTTATCGGTCTGCAGCTTGTGGAGTTTCAAGCTTCACCTGGTCGAAACCTAGCCGGATTATACGTGGCTTACGGCGGGCCTCAACTAGGTCATATAGAATTGTATAGTGTACCAAATGCCACAACCCAGTTTATAGGCCCCTCCGCTGCGTTGCAAGCTTTTGAAACCGACGATTATGTTCGTACACAGCTAACTTTACTCACTCAGAGGAGATTTGGAAACATTCTGCTTTATTCTATTGGAAATAAGCTCTATTATTTTATTCCCGTCTATATTGAAGCGGAGATTGCAAATGCGGTGATAACTAAAATGGCGTTTGTAGGCATAATAGACGCGGAGACGGGAACCCAAGTCGCCGTTGGAGCTGACGCGGCTCAAGCCTATCATGCTTTAGTTGGAATAACGGAAAAGATTGGGGCGGAAGAGAGGCTCAGTAAGATTATAAGCTTGTTTACTGAGAAAGGATTGAGCATTGTTAAGCCTACAAAGATAAGTGGTGATGTATGGATAAGAGTTGACAATATTACGTATGTAACCGAGGAGGAGTGGAAGCAAGCAGAATCCGCAATAAATAACTTTATTCAGCAATATGCCCAAGGCTCTAATGAGGTGTATCAGTGGAGTGAAAAGAGAGGCGAAATAAATATGGGGATACTGATCTCGGAGAGAGGGATAGTTAAACTCTACTATATCAGCATTAAATATGCATAGCAATAGGAGGATGCTTCTCTATTGAATTATTCATATTCAAATTGTTACTTTACCAAAAATAGAAAAACGTAAATCTGAGAGAAGGAAGAATAGTGACTTGGAGAAGATAAAATGGATATTCTGGTTCAAAGTAATATTTCTGAGCCTTTATCAAAGAAAATGTTCGCTCGAATATCAACTAAAACGCTAACACTAAAAGATGTTATCCTCTCATTAAGTGACATAATTGATAACGAACAAAATGGTTATCGTATACTTCCCTTTTTAGATGCGAGAAGTGAAAGCTTACAGCGGCTTGATATTTACTCTTCGCTGAGAAAAAAGAGAGCCGATAAGGCTTACGTTATATCTAATGGAAGAAACACAATCTACGTACTCGACTATGTTATTAAAGCCCAAAAGATATATCATGACCCCGTGCTATGCATAATAGGTCCTGATGCTGAGAAAATAGCGGACTACGTGCTAAAGCGGCTTTCCAAGATTCTCCTATCGAAGACTTACCGAATCGAATTAAACGAGAGAGCCGTTGAAGACTTCTCAAGGCTGATGGGTTATAAAAGAATGGAAGTTATTAAGCAGATCTCAGACACTTTCAGGGAGGCTGAGATCGCCTTAAAAATGAAGCTTCTGAAAGGCAATTTAGAGGAAACAGCTCCACCAAACCGTAGGCTCTCCGAGAAAATCATTAGGGATTTTGAGAGTAAAAGCATAGCGAGAGAACCCGCTGACTTAAGAAGCATGATTCCATTTATAATTGCAATAATCTTGATAATATTGCTATTAGCGATATTACTAAGAGTTTAGATTTACTTAAGTCCATCAGATCGTAGAAACAATATCATTGAGAGCTAGAGGAGTGATGTTCGTGGACGAGAAGAAAAACATGCAGGTGTTTGAGGATTTCGAGATATGGTTAAAGACTAAGTTTACGAATGCATTCTGGTTTAAGGGGCATAAGTTTGAGAGGGCCGATGATGAGGGCGTGATAGTTGATGGCGGCTACTTCACAGCCGATGAAGCTAAACACCTATTTAGAATGCTTAATTCTAGAAATCCAATTACGAGATTAAATGCTACAATATTAATTTGGGAACGAAATGGATTTCTGATGAAACTTCTAGTAATTATATCTATTATCGCTCTGATATTAGTATACATTAAGGTTAGAAGATAAAAATGAGAGAGAAGATATAAAGCCTATACTTTCAGCCATAAGAGTATTCCAATGATTAGTCCATATATTGCTAATGCCTCAGCTAATGCCACAACCAAGAAGCTTCTAAAGAATG
>CAZOWB010000201.1:0-2948 GCA_964583315.1 uncultured Candidatus Bathyarchaeia archaeon
TAAAGGACTCCTAAAGACCTGTATAAGAGATAATAATCCGGTAATGTTCATTGAGCATAAGATGCTCTATAACGTTGAGGGCGAAGTGCCTGAAGGCGAATATACAGTTCCCTTAGGGGTTGCTGACATTAAGAGACCGGGAACAGACGTTACAATTATTGCTTATTCCCGCATGGTTCACTTTGCATTAGATGCGGCTGAAGAACTCTCTAAGGAGGGAATAGAAGCTGAGGTTATTGATCTGAGAACACTGAAGCCCCTCGACCTTGATACAATTATTAATTCGGTTAAGAAAACTCATAGGGCAGTTATAGTTCACGAAGCCTACAAGACTTGTGGTGTAGGCGCTGAGATAGCTGCACTGATAATGGAGGAGGCATTCGACTATTTGGACGCTCCGGTAATCCGGGTTGCTGGCGCCGATGTTCCAATTCCTATGAGCCCAGTGCTTGAGGAGGCTGCAATACCAAGCAAAGAGAAGATCATAGATGCTGTTAAGAAGATAATGTAGTTAGGAGGTGATGGTGATGGTTGTTGAGGTTATTATGCCTAAACTCGGACAAACAATGGAGAAAGGAAAAATCGTTAGATGGCTAAAGAAAGAGGGCGAAAGAGTAGAGAGGGGAGAACCACTTTTAGAAATAGAAACTGATAAAGCGGTTTTAGAGGTGGAGGCTAGAGGATCAGGTGTACTCAAAAAGGTGTTAGCGCGGGAAGGCGACGTTGTGCCAGTGACGAAGGTTATAGGTTACATAGCTAAGGAAGATGAGGAAATACCGGAAACTATGATTCAGAAAGCTATGGCGGAACTAAAAGGGGTAGCCGCTCCAACACCTGCAGAAGCTGTACAGGCTGTGGAAGCTCCAAGAGAAAAGAGGATTAAAGCATCACCTCTAGCTAGGAAAATAGCCAGAGAAAAAGGTGTTGATTTAACACAGGTAGTTGGTACGGGTCCTGGAGGAAGAATAACTAGTAAAGATGTTTTAGACTATTTGGCTCGTAGAGAAGCCGCCAAAATCACTGTTTCAGCCCCAGCTGTAGCTGCACCCAAGCCTGAAGCTGCTGCAATAGTGGGGGTCGAGGAGGCTCAGGTAATTCCAATTTCGGGTATACGTCGGGCTATAGCCAGAAAAATGACTTACAGTAAAACGAATATTCCGCACTTTTACATCAGCACTGAGGTTGATATGACTGAAGCTGCAAAAATGAGAAGTGATTTGATTCCTACAATTGAGGCGAAAACCGGCGTCCGCTTATCATTCACCCACCTCTTGATAAAGGCCGTGGCCATGGCTTTAAAGGAGTATCCTCAACTTAATGCTACATGTGACGGGGAAAACATTAGAATATCAAAGGATGTTAACATTGGAATAGCTGTCGGATTAGAGGATGGACTAATAGTTCCAGTTTTGAAGAAAGCCGATACCATGGATCTCGTTCAAATAGCCTCCAGGGTGGAGAATCTTGTTGCAAAAGCACGCGAGAGAAAACTCAGTGAAGACGAATTTACTGGCGGAACTTTCACGGTCTCCAACTTGGGAATCTTAGATGTAGACTCCTTCACCGCGATAATAAATCCGCCGGAAGTGGCGATTCTAGCTGTTGGGAGAATAAGGGATAAACCAGCGGTTATTGATGGAGAAATTAAGGTCAGGAAAAGAATGAACATTACGCTGTCAGCGGATCACAGGGCTGTTGATGGAGTAATAGCAGCTAAATTCTTAGGGAGAGTTAAAGAATTACTTGAGAAACCCTACAGTCTTCTTCTTCCTCCATAAACGCCTTTTTTAATTTCTTCTCTTATTGTTTTTCTGGAAGACTTTGCTACAAAATTTTTCAGAGAGATCTAACTTGGCTTCATGGAGATTATTGGATTCTGAAGTAACTTATGACGTGGCAAAAAATTTGGCTATAGATGAGGCGATTCTTCAGGCTAGAATTAAAAAAGCTATTCCACCAACCTTAAGATTCTGGAGGAATAATCGCGCAGTCATAGTTGGCCGCTCACAGAAGATCTGTGCTGAAGTTAACCTTGAAATATGCTTGAAAGAAAAAATACAAGTAATTAAAAGATTTTCTGGTGGAGGAACAGTTTATCATGATTTAGGTAACCTAAATTATACTATTGTTTTAGACTTTGATGATCCCATTATAAGGGGGTTAGATGTAGCGGAGTCCTATAGGATTCTATGTTCTGGTTTAATTAGGGGGTTAGAATATCTTGGATTAGGTTCATTTATAGATTTTATACCTCCCGGCAACGTGTTCATCCGCGGAAAGAAGGTTTCTGGTTCAGCTCAATTGAGAAGAAAAAACGTTATACTGCATCATGGAACACTTTTAGTTAACTCAGACCTAGAAACATTAAAAAGGGTTCTAACAGTCTATGATGAGGGGAAAAGAGATAAAAGTACAAGTGTGTGGAGTCCAGTCACTAGGCTTAGAGACGAATTAAATCGAAGGATAAGCATAAATGAGGTAAAAGAGGCATTAATTCGAGGATTTAAAGATTCTTTAGGCATAAGTTTGAAGCGGGGAAAAATCACGACTTTAGAAAATGAGATTGCATCAAGTATTTACCGTAACAAATATTTAAGACAGAAGAAGGACTTTTCTTTGACATAGGGCTGATTTCAGAAGATAATGATTTTTTAATTTCTGGAGAGGTCTAAAACTGCAGGAAAGAGAAAAATATCTCCAACAATCCTAAGTATGATCAATTAAGCATCTATTAGGAGTAGGCTAATTAAGTACAATAAAAGGGTTCCTCTTTTCCAATGGAAATAGCTATTTCTGCGTTTAGCAAATCGTTCGCAAAATTTAAAAAGTCTTAAAACAAATTCTAAGTTGCCAGAGAGCGGAGGATTATGATAAATGATTATACGAAATGGTGGGTTTTGCACAAAGTTTAGGCGAAATTGTTCTTTTTCCCTTTGATGACTACAGTA
>CAZOWB010000202.1:0-2937 GCA_964583315.1 uncultured Candidatus Bathyarchaeia archaeon
GGCTTCTACGCGGAATTCGCCCCTACGTATTTTCTTAATGATTTCTCTATCTTTATCTACTTGCTTTAGCTCTTCTAGGGCCCTTTCGACAGTATATTCCTCAAACTCTTCATCAGTTGCGAGTTGGATTCTTTTGCTTAGTCCATAAAATGCTTTTTCATCGTCAACTAAGAGTATTGATAATCCGCGACTTATCCCCATAGCATAGAATCTTGATGATCTCCCAGAAGCCTGTATATATCCGTCAACATCAGGTATGATAAGCACGTATTCTTTTCCTTCAATCTTTACATCAACATCTAATCTTTCAGTTATCCTTTTGAGGTCCATATCTTCCATTATTCTAACCAAGAGCTTCCTAGATTCTCTAACGACACGCAAAACATAGCCTGCGAAACCTTCGAGCTCAATGTTCTTTTCGTCGGCTTCTCTGATTCTGTCAATTAACTCTTTGTTGACTGGTACGATTTTGGATAAAGCTGACATTACTGGAGCGGCTTCTTTAAGGAGTTTATCCTCAAAGAAGTGTGATAGGGCTTTAAGAAGCGTAAGTATTTTTTGCGGGTTACATTCATCTATTCCAACCCTTATTTCTCTTCGGGGTACACCAGCGAAAACAACGTATCTGATTCTTTCAGGCAGATCTAAACCCCTAGCTAGTGGACTTCGGTTACTAGCAACGCCAGCTAATACAGCATACTCACCATTAACAAACTTCTCCAGCATCTTTGGATTCATTCTTTCGTAAACAAAGGTTTCTATTCCAGCCTTTTTCAGCGACTCTGCAACTTCTTTAGCGTATTCTATACCCTTAACCTGCGGAACAAAAACCAAGCATCCTGAACCATGCCTTTTTATTATCTCCACAGTTTCCTTCTTAAGGTCACCCTTAGATTTAACGAAGAGATTTGCAACGTTCCTCACGAATTCCGGACTGAAGCCCGGTTCAAAGCCAAATAGCTGTCTGAATATTCTTATACGCTTTGTTCTCTTTCCTCTTAGAGTTGCACCTGAAACAACTAAAACTCTATCAATCTTAGGTTGCGTTAATTCCGTAGATTTACTTGTGTTTGTGTCAGCAACGTTAGATTTCCCGCTACTTAATGCTTTTTCAATATCTTCTGGATTGAAGCCCATTAAAAGAACAACTTTATCTATATTTTTAGGCGATTTCAGGAAGGAGTCAACATCGTCGACAAATATGAAATCAAACTTAATATTCTTGATTAGGTCAAATTTATTATAGAGAAATCTGTCGGTTGTTATTAATATAGAAAAATTTTGATTCGTAATGCGCTCTAATGTTTCTTTAATCTGTTTCCTTTTCATCGCAGAGTAGTATCCAACAACTATTGGATTCGGCATGCCTCTTTCGGCCATTGCTTCTGTGAGAACAGAAACCTTTTCCAGTAAATGTTCAACTAGGAGGCTTGTCGGCACAATAATATAGCTTCTTTTACCTTTTATGGCCAAATATAGTGCCATCATAAGTCCGAAAAGAGTTTTACCGATACCTGTTGGAGCGATTATCGAGAAACTCCGCCCCATTAAAACACGTTTAGCCCAAACCTCTTGAAGAGCCCAGGGTTTAGAGCCGATTAGAGAACTAAAAAAATTGGAGAAATTCTTTAGTTCGAACTCGATCTCTAAGAATCTTGCGTATTCGCCGATTCTGCCTTTTTTAACTAACTCTTGATAAACCTTCTCTTTATTCATTATGGGTGTTGAGAGACATTTACTACAAACTCCGGAGCTAAGTAGCTCCCAATCGCTGATATCCCCTCCGCAATTTGGGCACATTTCGCGATATATTGCCTTTAAACCTTCAAGCGTGGCTTTCACCATCTAAACGCACAACTCTTCTTCATTTTAGTTTTAGCTCGCAACTTTAAGCGCGGATTCTTTTATCGGGTATTTAAAGAAAGGCTAAATAAAAAGTTTTTAGAGAAAATTAAATGCTGAATGGAGTATTGAGAAATTATGGTTGGATTTGAAAGTCTTTTACCTTACATTAAGAGGGAGCGCGATTCTAAACAGCCTGTGATCATAGTTGATAGTAGAGAAGCCAGTGCGACGCCTAAAATAGTTAAAGGTTTAAGGGAGCTTGGCGCAGTAATAAAAATCAAGGCTCTTGATAAGGGCGATTACGTAATTTCTGATGAGTGCGCCTTCGAGAGAAAAACAGTGCAGGATTTCGTTTATACGTTAACTCACCGACATTTATTTGAGCAGCTCTTCTTACTGAAGGAGGCTTATCCGAAACCCTTCATTCTTATTGAGGGTTACTTCCCAATAATCTATAAGTTCAGCAGGATAAAGCCCTCTTCTGTTTGGGGGGCAATATTCGCCTTGGCAAAAAACGGCATAAACATGATTCATACAACAAATTATAGAGAGACCATCGACTTTCTATATACATCCGCTAAACAGGAACAGTTTGTTGAAAAGAGAATACCCGTTATTCACCCAGCTAAGAAAATCGAAACCTTATTTGATGCACAGATCTACTTTCTATCCAGCTTACCAAACATAGGGAGAGAGAAAGCCGTAAGTCTACTGAAAACTTATAAAACGCCATTTAATGCGCTAGTTCACGTAAATCGCTGGCCAATAGATGTTTATGGTTTGGGGCCAAAAATAACCGAAAAAGTGAAAGAAGTATTACACTCAACCTATCAGAAAGAGATGAAATAATCTATGAAAGATCTTTCCTCAAGTATTCTTGAGGTGAATTTATGAATTCTAGGGATAGAGTTTTAGCGGCCATAAACCATGAGTGCTTAGATAGAGTGCCAATAGATATATGGGCTACTCCAGAAGTTTGGGAGGAAGTTAGACGTTGCATCGACATGCTTGCCAGTAACCAACAGACTATAAGACTATATATTCTAGCACCATGCCATAATATTCAACCAATCACACCGATAGAAAACATTA
>CAZOWB010000203.1:0-2926 GCA_964583315.1 uncultured Candidatus Bathyarchaeia archaeon
ATTTAATAGTTTTATGTCTTTTTAAATGCTGTTTAAATGTTAGATACGTTTCATCATAAACCCTTACAACAATTACTATACTTTTAGCATCATAACCATCTAAGTATAGGCTGAGAACTGAAACGTCTGATTAGACGCTCATTGACAACTTTTAAATAGTAAAAAATAAAATAGGTAAAAAAGGTGCACACTCATCGCTTAAGCTCTTTCATTTATTGAGGTGAAAGTAATTGAATCAAAGGAAAATTAAATCGGGTAATTGTTCTATTATGCCTGTTGAGTTGCGCTGTGAGTATTTGGAGAATCCGCTTGGTGTTGATGTGTCTCGTCCTCGTTTTTCTTGGAAGCTTGAGAGCTCAGAGCGCGGGCAGTATCAGACGGCTTATCGAGTTCTCGTTGCGAGCAGTCTAGAAAACCTCAATAAAAATATTGGTGATAAGTGGGATAGCGGCAGGGTTCAATCAGATAGGTCCGTGAATATTGTTTATGAGGGAGAGAAGCTTAAGAGTGGCGAGGTTTGTTACTGGAAAGTACGAGTGTGGGATAGGGATGGTAATCCTAGTCCTTGGAGTGAACCAGCTAGTTTCGAGATGGGCCTATTAGAGGAAAAAGATTGGGAGGGAGTATGGATTGGAGCCAAGGATAAGAGTATTTCAGCCCCCTTGCTCCGCAAGGAATTCACAATCAACAAGAAGATTAAAAGGGCGAGAGCCTACATATCTGGGCTAGGCTGGTACGAACTCTACATAAACGGGAAAAAAGTCGGCGACCATATTCTTGATCCGGCTTCAACCACCTATTACAAAAGAGTGTTGTATGTGACTTATGATGTAACCGATTACTTAAAAATCGGAAGAAACGCGGTCGGCGTCATGCTAGGAAATGGTTGGTATAGCTCAGATGATGCACTTCCAGTTGGAAGAGAACTATACGGGGACAGGCCAATTTTGATCTTACAGATGAATATAGAATTCATAGATGGTGAAAGCATGAGTATTGTAACCGATGATACTTGGAAAACCTCTAGTGGCCCAATTATTTATAACGATATATGCAATGGGGAGGTTTACGATGCCCGATTGGAAAAGCCTGGTTGGAACGCTCCTAACTATGATGATTCTGATTGGGAGAAGGCTGAGATCGTAAAACCCCCTGGAGGAGAGCTAGACTCACAGTTAATGCCTCCAATCAAAGTTATAGAGACTATTAAGCCCATAAAGATTTTGAAACCAAAAACGCAGTATGGCGGCGTTTACATTTATGATTTTGGACAGCACTTTACTGGTTGGATAAGGCTTCGTGTAAGTGGTCCGAAAGGTACAAGGGTTAAGCTAAGATATGCTGGGAGGCTTCATGACGATAACACATTAGATACGAGAAATAATGGCGAAGCTAGACAGACCGATATATACATTTTGAAGGGAGAAGGCGTTGAAATATGGGAACCAAAATTCACATTACATGGTTTCCGTTACGTAGAAGTAACTGGATTTCCTGGCGTACCAAAAGAGGAAAATTTGGAGGGACGAGTTGTTCATTCGGCTGTGAAAACCATCGGCAGCTTTGAGTGTTCTAATTCTTTACTTAACCAGATTCACCGTAATGTTCTCTGGACTTTTCGAAGTAGCTTTCAAGGTATCCCGCAGGACGCTGCAGATCGCTGTGAACGAGTAGGCTGGTTAGGTGATCCAGGCTTCGTGGCTGAAGATTACATCTATAATTTTGACACAGCCAGCTTCTGGACGAAATGGCTAAACGATATAAAAGACTCTCAGAAACCAAATGGTGATGTACCCGTTGTTAGCCCGCTACATTGGAGGAACCCCTATGACGCTATGCCATGCTGGAAAAGTACCTACCCACTTTTTGTTTGGTATGTGTATTGGTATTACGACGATAAGAGAGTCTTAGAGGAGCATTATGATGGTGTTAAAAAACTGGTAGATTTCCTTAGCACTCTAGCAGAAGATCATATAATCTCCTGCGGTCTTGGGGATCATATGGAGCCGCAGGCTAATGGCATCAGCAGTGCTAGGCCAAAACATACCCCTGTTGCCCTTACCTCAACCGCATATTACTATTATGATGTTTGGATTCTTTCTCGGATTGCAGAGATTTTAGGAAAAACGGATGATGCTAAGTACTATTCTGGCTTAGCCAAGAGTATTAAAGACGCTTTCAATAAGAAATTTTTTGATGAGAGTACTAATCAGTACGCTACTGGTAGCCAAACTTCAAACGCCCTCCCACTCTATTTCGGTATGGTTCCAGAAGGAAGGAAGGAGGCTGTGGTAAAAAATCTAGTTAAAGACATTATGGAAAAGCATAATGGCCATCTTTCAACTGGAATTATAGGTACCAACGCCTTAGAACAAGCTCTACCGGAGTATGGACGGGCGGACGTCATGTATGTGATTGCCACTCAAACCACCTACCCGAGCTGGGGCTATTCGATCTCTAAAGGAGCGACTACAATCTGGGAGTGTTTTGAAGGCGGCAATTGTTCCCTTAATATGAAAATGTTCGGTAGCACAGAAGTGTTCTTTTATAAATATTTGGCTGGAATCAGGCCTATTAGTCCCGGCTATAAAGAAATTTCAATTAAACCATGCGTCGTCGCTGACCTAGAGTGGGTTGACGCTTCAATTAAGACCGTGCGTGGCACGGTTTCTTCAAGCTGGAGGAGGAAGAATAATTCGCTTATTCTGAAAGTTACGATCCCCGTTAACTGCCGGGCAGAAGTTAGTGTTCCAAAGATCGGTTTAGAAAATGTTACGGTTAAGGAAAGCGGAAAAATTGTCTGGAAAGATGGGAAATACGTGGGAGGCATCGAGGGAATAGACGGAGGTAGAGAAAGCACTGAATACGTAACCTTCGATGTCGGATCAGGAACCTACACCTTCGAATTAAGTGGAACACGCACGCG
>CAZOWB010000204.1:0-2914 GCA_964583315.1 uncultured Candidatus Bathyarchaeia archaeon
AACAAAATATCGTGACTGGGAAATCTTCAATAAGCCCCTACATAAGATTTAAAAAAGATTTAAAAATAGAAAAAGAGTAATTGCCGCTTTAAAAGGAAGTGCCAGGTTAGCGGAAATCTTAGCGAATGTTTTGAAAGAAATACTACATATGAGTGAAGAAGGCTTAAAGAGTTTCAACACTATCGCTAGGAAACTAAGAAATAAAGGCTCCAGAGTAGATAGCAAATTCTCCGCTGAAAATGACAAGTATAAATTGTGATTCATGCCGACAGCTATTGAAATATCATCTAAGTAAGTGATCGACTAACGCAATTACATTTTCGAGGTGTTAATGGTAGTATGGTGAAGGTTAATCTACCTTTTTGGCGCGGATTATTATCCAGAACATTGGCTGGCTTGAGAGATAAAGTAAAAATAATTATCGGAGGAGCCCCAATAACCCAAGAATACACCAAAAAATAGGCGCAGACACAGTAACAAAAACGCGGTAAAAAATGTGAACACATGCAAAACATGGATAAAAAGCAAATGGGGGCTATCTAAATTGACAGAAAAACTAGAAAGCGCTGATTTTTTCAAAGCGTACACCAAACGAGACTATTCCGCCTGAGATCTAGTAAATAACAAAGCATAGATACTTTCATTTCCTTAAAAAATTATTAGGGATGGTGAAGCTCGTTGAACTCACGTGATAGAGTCTTTTCAGCCTTGTATCTTGAGGAACCGGATATGGTTCCCATTGATGAGGAGATATCTGGACCAATTTTCCTTAAACTTGCTGAAGGCGAAAAATCGTATACGGAGCAGTTAATACATGTTAGAAAGAGAAAACTAGATTTGGATATAGCCGTCGCTTGCTCAGAAGATTCGGGCTGTATGGCATGCGCCATGCCAGTTAACTTTAGGAAGAACATTATTCAAGAAACGGAAGATAGAGTGATCTTTAAGGATCCGAACGGAATAACTTGGCTTAGTATACCTAGTGAAGGGAGGGAGTTCTGGATCGACAATCCAATAAAGGATTACGAGGATTTGAAAAACTTTGAATTTGCTAAGCTAGACTTGGAAGAAAATTACGTAGAATATGAGAGGAGGATTAAAAAGCTGAAGGATTACTTTTTTGTATTTGGTGACACCCCTGACCCTGTTGAATTGGCTGCTAGGCTTAGGGGTCATAAACGCCTTTTAGCTGACATATATAGAAATCCTAGTTTTGTTAAGGAACTATTCAGAAAATGTCATGAGAACATTATGAAGACGATAAGGCTTCTTATTGAGTTAGATGTCGATGGAATCTACCTTTACGGGGATGTAGCATTTAAAACCGGTCCCATGATGTCTCCGGAACATTATAAGGAATTTGTGATTCCATTTGTTAAAGAGGAGATTAACTACTGCAAAAGAAGAAGTATCCCAGTGCGATTCCATAGTGACGGAAATATTTCGCCGCTTATTCCATTATTGATTGAGGCGGGTTATAACGCTATAGATCCTCTTGAGCCGGTAGCTGGAATGGAGATCTCATTTTTAAAGGAAAAATTTGGAGAAAAAATATGCTTAATAGGGAATGTGGACCATCGCACCACTTTGCCGAAGGGAACAACTAAAGAAGTAGGAGATGAGGTTAGAAGATTAATAATGTTGGCTGCGCCGGGTGGGGGATACATCCTTCACTCAGGAGGCTCTATAGGTCCAGATGTCCCAATACAAAATCTTTTAGCCATGATTAAAGCTGGAAGAAAATACGGTAAATACCGATAAGCAGGATGATATCTATAAAAAGAATTTATTTTATTGGAAATATTAGCATGTAAAGTGCTAGTGAAATAAGGTGTAAACGATTCTCTTTTGTCGCTTTAGATTCGTTCTTGTATTTTGGATTGAGGCTGAAAACTGGTTTAAAAAGGAAGAGTCTGTTACTTGAAGGATCGCTTCTTAGAGCTCTCTAATGTACTCTTTTGTATACTCGGCACCATGATTAAAAATGATTCAGGAATGTTAATCCATATTGCTGTTCTGTCGCCCAACAGTGCTCTCGCTCTGATAAAGGTAAGTCTCCCCACCCCGAAGGTATAAGGCATTATTACAACGTCTTCCAAGAGGAATATCAGCAAATAGTTTAGGATAGAGTAATTGGTATAGGAGTGATTTAAGAACTAGACTGATGGAACTAGTAAGCGGAATTCTTCTCATGATAGCAATAGTTGATATTTTTTAAAAAATTTTAAATGTAATGTCGTAACAACACAAAGATGGAAAATAAAAAGAAGGGAAAATTTCGTGGCTGAAGTCAGAGAACAGGAAGCGCCACAATCTATAGCTAGCTGGGTGGCTTTAACCATCTTAACCATTATTGTTCATATTATCTCACATATTTTCAGGAACTTTCCAATCGGCTGGGTCTGGGGGGTTAACGGCTGGCCCCTCCACCTTATATATATAATAATCATCGCAGAAGCGCTGGGAAAAATAAGCCCTAAACTCAAGTTAAACGCGACGCAACTCCTATGCATTATGATCGTAACGATGTTCGATTTCGCTGGTATATATGGATGGGCTATGCCTGGCGAGAAAAACTGGCTAGACTTTATGCCACACTACTCAACTATTTGGTTTATAGGTGTTCCGGCAAGTGAAGCATTAAGAGAGATCTACTTCCCCCTCGGCTTTCCAGAATGGTTCATACCCAGAGACGTTGCCACAGCTGAGGCTTTAATGAGAGGCCCGCTCCCAGAAGAAGTGATCAACTGGAGCTCACTCATAGGCCCGATAATAACGTCGTCGCTCTTAATAGGTAGCACACTCTTGATATTTGCCTTCATCACATGGGCTTTCCTTGGGCCTCAATGGGTTGAACAAGAAAGAGTACCATACCCGGGTACATGGTCATACAGTTATCTAATAAACAGCGCCA
>CAZOWB010000205.1:0-2887 GCA_964583315.1 uncultured Candidatus Bathyarchaeia archaeon
TACCTCGTAACATATCCTGAGAGAAGCTTCATCACTTTTGGCCATTTACCGAGTCCTCTGAACTGAGAATTCCGCTATAGGTATAATCACAGACAAGGCATCTACCATTTTCTACTAAACGGCTTCCGCATCTTGGACATTTCTCGGCTACAAATTCCATAAGTATTGTGGCCAACACTATTAGAACAATTCCCAAGAACGATGCCAACAATGGATTCCTACCAATTCGGAATATCGGCATGAACATTGATGTGAGCAAGAATCCCATGCCAGTTGCCCCCATAAAGAAAGATATCCACTCTAGAACGCTCTTAGTCTTCGACGCCATAAGTTATTCTCTCCTTTCAAGTTCATGTTTAACTTCCTGAATTTGCTTCAGATACTTGTCCAGAATCTTTTTCGCCCGTTCCCCTTCGTTAATTACATGTCTGTAGTATTGGCGATCCCACCACCTCCACCATGGCGTCTCTTTTAGGAGCTTACGAGCAAATTCAGCGTTTTTAACAGCTCCTGCCAGCTTTCCGAGTATGAATGGACCTACCCCGGCCTTTCGGAAAACTTCATATCCGGAGCCATAGACCGTTTGAATCGATTCTTTAGAGCTACCGTCGCTATGGTTTCTGAGTTTAGAGAAATTTCTTAGAGAAATATGCGAATTCCCTTCCGATTTAAGTCTCTTAACTATCTCGATAATCTTTTCGCCGACTTTGGGATTATAGCCGATGAGCCGTTCTTCATAGAGCTTTCCGTTTTTGAAGAATAGGATAGTGGGTATCGCCTTTATTCTAAGCTCATCAGGCCATGATCCGCTTTTATCGACGTTCACTTTCAGAAATTCAGCCTCTTTACACTTTGCCGCAACTTCTTCAAAAACCGGAGCCAACATCTTACAGGGAATGCACCAATCAGCATAGAAGTCTACGACAACAATCTTACCCTCGTCGATAATCCTCTCGGCTTCCTCTTTAGAGACATCTTGAACCCTGCCGCGGCCCCGAGAAGACCTATCCGGATAAATGACCCAATCCAACCGGAACACCCCCAGCTCATAAAATAAGGGGGTTGCGGGATGCAAACCCGCGAATTTCGGAGCCGCGACAACTGGCCAATCGACCTTTGCGCCCCTCATTCCCCAACGGGGGCTGAGGCTCGGGGTGTATGGCCGGCCTGTTGCCCCCCGCGACCGGCCACCGGTTGTTGTTTTGTCTGTGCCAAATTTGAACATTTATAACGGAAAGTGTTCCTATCAGGAACATGAATCCGGAGACGTCAAGAGCGGGGGATTATCTTCATTTTCCTAGCTTGAAAGAGGTTAGGCTGCTTAGGGAGAAGCTGGGCTGGACTCAGGAGGAACTTGTTAACCAACTGAGGCTGAGAGGAGTCGATGTTAGCAGGTCTATGATTGCGAAGATTGAGACAGGAAGAATTGATCCAAAATACAGCTTGATAGCGGAGATTTTCCAAGTGCTCTATGAAGCCATCTCGAGAAAGAGACTTATGGATTTGGGAGAAGTAAGGGCTAAAGACATCGCGAGCATTGAGGTTGAGATGGTTGACGCAAATGAGACTCTTTTAGAGGTCTGGCAGAAGATGGAGAAGACGGCCTTTAGCCAATTCCCCGTAAAGAAGAAAGGAAGGGTCGTCGGAAGCATCACAGAAAGAAGAATAAATCAATTAATTCAAAGCAAGGGTCGGGACGCACGCCAAATAAAGGTCCAAGAAGTTATGGAAGAACCTTTCCCAACCCTTCCACCAAACGCAACATTGCCGATAATAATCCATCTTCTTCAAAGATATCAAGCAGTCCTAGTAGTAGAAAGAGGAGAAGTTAGAGGCATAATAACAAATACAGATATCGGGAAAGTTTTCACTCTACGCTCAGAATGAGGGAAACAAAAGCAAAGATAACTTATATTATTTCAACATCTTAAAAAGTTAGGATTTTGCAAATGAACTCCGCTAGTGGCGTTTCTATGCTAAAGAACACGAGAAGAGCGTTGTGGATTGCTGGAAGACATCTTATAGCAGTTGCTAAATAGAGGGGCCATAGCCATGCTTTCTTCATGAAGATGAGCACAGCATTTGGACGGGATATTGATATCAAAAAGTCCGCTAATTTCCGATAAAATATTGAAGCCAATAGCGCTATCAGTAAGCCGGTTAAGTCTTTTATTACCCACATCCAGAGCGGTTTATTCATCCAGTAGAGCATTATAATCGGATTCGCTTCCGTATACACGCTCCATAGCTTGACGAAAAGATACGTCAATAAGTTATCAACCGTTGCTCCTAAAACGTAAATCGAACCGACTGTTCTAAACCTAGAATTTAGGCGTGGAATGTCTCGGCAATAAAGCCGGACAATTACGGCCATAAGGTTTCGCATTACTTGGAACCTTCCAAAACACGCTACTTGCGTTATGTAAGACGCGCCAAACCCTTTAGGAGCAATCTTAGCTATGATGCTCAATTTTGTACCTTCAGCCATGGTTGCCGGTCAATTTTAGGACAAAATGTACGGAATTTAAGTATTTTTTATCCTCTAATAGCAGATTATTACCGTACAAATCCTCCCGAATTCGTCCTCAAAAAGCTTTTTCAACGGATAGAGCTACTATCGCATGGAAAAATGCGTAGTAATCGGAGAGAAGAGCCGGATAAAGAGGAAGAAATGGGCAAGGGAAGGGGAGTTATCCAGCTTAGAACCGAGTTAGACCCTGAGCTGGCGGACAAACTCCGCTATATCAAGAAGGTTCTAGGGATAAGGAAGAATAGCGAGGCGATAAGGTATCTCATCATTGAGAAGTATGAGAAGCTGATAACCGCTGGCCGCGAGAAGAAGTAAGCTCATCATATTTTTCCTTTATAAGCCTACGAATGAGCTCTT
>CAZOWB010000206.1:0-2854 GCA_964583315.1 uncultured Candidatus Bathyarchaeia archaeon
AAAAAATATATGTAATTAGTTATACGGATGAGTGGGAGAGAAGCGGGTGATAGGGGATTCAAGATGGAAAATATTTTTAGAAAAGCATTTTATCATAATCTGGAAGAAGTAAATCTTCTAAACATATATGAATCCATAAAAAAGAGCGATTATGAAAAATTAAGGAAGGTTCACGACTCTATTCACGAATTCATCTTTCTTGCTGCATTGTGTTTACCGTCTAAGGAAGAAGTAAGTTGGCATTCTAAGTCAGCATTCCTAACCTACCATTGGGAAGCGTTTCACTTAGCACATAGATCTTTTCTACAAGCACTTGAAGGATATTATAATGCGGGATATGTGCTTCTAAGATCTACACTTGAACTATTGCTGAAAGGCGCTTTCTGGGAGTGTTTAGCTCATAGAAAGTTTAGAAAAAAAGCTAATATTATCAAAAAGAACGCGACAATAAAAATTCAAGGTTTTAAAAGGTGTCTTATCGATTTTATTGAAGAAATGTTTAAACGTAAACCCTCGATTGAAGAGGAATTAGAGAAAGTCTCTGGTGCAATCTTTGACAAAATTGCTCCCATCCTTGAAGATACAACTCTAAAAAGACTTGAACCTAGGATTAATGTGATTGTTGAGCAGTTAGCGGAGTGGGGTATTTTTAATCCAATTTCAGACTCAGCAAATTATGTTTATAGTATTTATAAGGATCTGTCTATCGATGTTCACGTGTTTCCAGATAGAATCGACATTGGAAGAAGACTTCTCCAAGGAAAGGATCTTTTTGAAGTTACTGTTGTTCTTGAGGAGCTAAATAAATTCTTAAAAACTTTACATGAAGTTATGGATATAGGTGTAATTATCGAGTTGAATATTTTAAACGATTGGATTAAGGGTTTCGAAGAAGTTAAGTGTAAGCTTAGAAAAAGATTGCCGGTCATTAAGGACCTAGAATTAAATTGTAGTTACCTAAAACTCGAAAATTTGGTAAAGAAATAGGATTTTATTTGAAGACTTCACTAAGGAAATAAAAACTTATATTGTCAAATTCTCTGGCTTAATTGTGGATAAGCTTGAGAAAATTACACCATCTCTATTCTATAAACGGCTTCATTTATTTTATTTTCTCTATAATTAACCTATTGTTTTCGGTATCTATTTTTAGCAGAACTTTCTCGCCTATTTTGAATGGAAATTGCGAGTCTTTAACTATATCAGCTGGAATGTATATTTTTGCTCCGCTACGGCCTTCTTTTGTTATTGTTGTTTCTTTTTCTAGTACCATTCTTACTACACCTTTTGCTAACAACTTCTTTCACCTCGTAATCAAATTTTTGATACCGATTTTACTAACAAAAATAATAAAAATGGTAGTAAAAAACGATAGTATAGTGATAGTGGGTAGTGAGGGAGAAGTCGATGTCAAGGAGAAGAAAACTAATTACGTTGTCAATATTGGTCTTTTTGACTTTAAACCTAGCATTAATGTTGTTTACGGCTGCACCGATAACATCCACGAACACACAAACAAAAACGGGAAATGATCCACAGAACGTAGTGCCTTCCGAAATGAAGTTCATGAAAGAATCTACAATATTTGAATCAACTAGTGAAGTTCTTTACATATGGACATTCTATTACCTTGGAAGCTATTATGACGAATATTACTCAAGCTATATTTCCAGCTGGATACCGATGATAGTAGTTTATTCTAAGGAATATAATGAAACCGCGGGCACATACTACTATGCTCTGACTGCACTTGAAATCCAAAGTATGCAATACCAAGGATTTAAGACAACTGAGTGGAAAACAAGATGGCAAGTAAAACTTAATACATCAGTTATCTGGGGGAGATTTACAGATTTGGATGGAGATGGTCTTCCAGAAGTGGTAGTGGTGCCTAGTACGGGAAACGTGACGATCATTTACGATGACGATGGAACTCAATTAACAAACTTCACTATACCAAAGTATGATAGGGCGCTTACAATTGCTGACTGGACTGATGACGGTGTAGACGACGTAATATTGGTGGAGGGGGCATACTACGACCTCCTCCTCGGTGAATACTGCGTAGATGTAACGGTTTTCGACATATACACCAATCAAACACTAAAGTCCACCATATACATACCAAGTGATTTCAGCGTTGATGATGCGTTTGCTGGAAACTGGGATCTTTCTGCATCTGGAGATGAAGTAATAATTGTTGATTACTGGGACGCTGGAATGATGATCCTATATTCGGATGGAAATCGTTCTCAGATAATCAACCCAACATCTAACGGATACTTCAATGATTACATCGCGTTATCCGATAATTATGTGGCAATATGCTTCTACGATAAGGACTTCGATGCCGATGGTGTAGCGGTTCTCTACAATGGAAGCCTACTTTGGACCCATCTGTTACCCACTGGTACATCCATTAAGGGCTTAGAAATGTCAGAACTGGATGGAGATGAAAAGTCAGAACTCATTGTTATGACGAGTGACGATATTAGAATATATGATATTGAGAAGAAACCGGAGAAAGCGAAGTTCTCACCATACTGGGGCTACCCCATCGCTATACCATTAGACCTAGATTTTGATGGTGTAAACGAAGTTTTACTATTTCAAGATCTAGGTGTCGACTGGATTTATCCGAGACCACCATTTTCCGAGTGGTTTTTAGTGCCTTGTTGGGAACCCTCTGCTTCCACACAATGTGTTCTTCTCAACTCGACCTCGCTCAGCGAAGTTTCCAATGTAAATTTACTTGATGTTCCAAGTTGGACATTTCTAGATGTAAGTGACATTGATGACGATTCTTTACTCGAATTTTTCGGCGTTTCAGCTTCTTCATCAGAAACATTATCGG
>CAZOWB010000207.1:0-2839 GCA_964583315.1 uncultured Candidatus Bathyarchaeia archaeon
TAGGGCGCTAAATTTAGAGCGGTCTTCAGCGGCATCTATACTCTCGCTTGAAGTTCCAAGCAATTTAACGCCGGCTCTGGAGAGCTTTAGAGCCAGATTATTTGGGATTTGTCCACCTACGCTGACTATGACACCTAAGGGCTTTTCTTTCTCATATATGTCAAGAACTCTCTCGAAAGTTAATTCCTCAAAATAAAGTTTGTCTGATATGTCATAGTCTGTTGAAACGGTTTCTGGATTATAGTTAACCATTATTGCTTCATCTATTCCATGCTTCTTAAGGGCCCAAATAGTATTAACGCCGCTCCAGTCGAATTCAACGCTTGAACCGATTCTGAAAACCCCTGCACCTAAAACTATAACCTTCTTTTTTCCGGCATCAAACTTTATGTCGTCTTCATCGCCGCTGTAGGTTAAGTATAGATAGTTTGTTTTTGCCGGCCACTCGGCGGCTAGTGTATCAATCTGCTTAACAACCGGGATTATTCTATGGGTCTTTCTAAAGTATCTTACCTCCTCCTCGCTTATTCCCATGCACTTAGCGATTTGGGCATCTGAGAAGCCTAAGCGTTTAGCCTCCTTAATGATTTCAGGCGCTTTCTCATCGTGGAGCTTAAGTTTTTTAAGTTTCTTCTCCATCTCGATTATATTTTTAATTTTGTAAAGGAACCATGGATCAATTCCGCTGAGACGATAAATCTCCTTAATAGACATGCCCATCTTCATTGCTTTAACGATTTTAAATAATCGCTCATCAGTTGGATTCCTTAAACAGTCTTTTATGACGCTTAAGGGCTCTGGCTCGTCGTCGCCATTATTTGCAACAAGTCCAATCTTCCCGATGTCAAGCATTCGAACGGCTTTTTGCAGAGCTTCCTCAAATGTTCTGCCGATAGCCATAACTTCGCCAACGGACTTCATTTGAGTGCCTATATGTGGATCAGCATTTCTAAATTTGCGTAGATCCCAGCGTGGAATCTTCACTACAACATAGTCTAAAGCTGGTTCAAAACAGGCAGTTGTTATTCCAGTAACTTTGTTTATTAGTTCTGGAAGCAGGTAGCCTATTGCGAGCTTAGCGGCTATATATGCGAGTGGATAGCCAGTTGCCTTGCTTGCTAGAGCGGAGCTTCTAGACATTCTGGGATTGACTTCTATTGCCCTTATTTCTTCGGATCTTGGATGCAGAGCCCATTGAATGTTGCATTCGCCAACTACACCTAGGCTTTGAACAGCTCTAATTGAAGCTGAACGTAAAATATGGTATTCCCGATTTGTTAGTGTTTGTGAGGGTGCGACAACTATTGAATCTCCTGTATGAACGCCCATTGGATCAAAGTTTTCCATGTTACAGACGGTTATACAGTTGTTTTCATAGTCTCTCATAACTTCATATTCGACTTCCTTCCAATGTCCGATGTACTCTTCAACTAGAACTTGACTGATCATGCTGTGAGTTAATCCTCTGCTTACAATCTCAATTAATTCGCGTTTATTGTGGGCGACTCCGGTTCCTTTACCGCCTAAAGTGTAGGCAACTCTTATCATAACTGGATATCCAATTTCCTCGGCGGCTTTAACAGCCTCCTCAATAGAGGTTGCCGACTTACTTTTCGGAATTGGTATGTTAGCTCTAAGCATAGTTTGCTTAAAGAGCTCTCTATTTGAAGCTCTCTCAATGGCCTCTATTGAAGTCCCTAAAACCTTAACATCATATTTTTCTAGAATGCCCATTTTGGCGAGGCTGACACCACAATTTAGTGCTGTTTGCCCACCGAAGCCAAGCATTATGCCATCGGGTCTTTCCCTTTCAATGACTTTTTCAACATATTCGGGTGTTACTGGCAGAAGGTAAACCTTACCTGCAAGCCGAGGATCAGTCTGGATTGTTGCGACATTTGGGTTAACTAATATTGTTTCGATACCTTCCTCCCTTAATGCCTTTAGACATTGGCTCCCAGAATAGTCAAATTCGGCTGCTTCACCGATTTTTATTGCTCCGCTACCGAGAATTAGAACTTTACGCACCCACTCAAACTTCGGCATTTGTTTCACCCAACCCTCCTGAGAAACTCATCGAAAAGAAACTCCGTGTCGTATGGTCCTGGAGAAGCCTCTGGGTGCCATTGCACTGCAAAAGAAGGCCCATTTCTGAATTTTATACCCTCAACCGTTTTGTCATTAGCATTTATGAACCAGCATTTTAAGTTCGTTTTTTCTAGGGATTCGACCTTAACAGCGTAGCCGTGATTCTGGATCGTTATGTAGCAGCGTCCTGTTTCAAGATCGTATGCTGGTTGATTCTGGGATCTGTGTCCATACTTTAGCTTGTATGTGTCGCCTCCCATAGCTAATGCTAGAATTTGGTTTCCGAGGCATATTCCCATTATAGGAATATTTTCTTCAACGAGGGATCTAACGGTCTCAATTGTTTTTGCGCATCTTTTTGGGTCGCCTGGGCCATTACTTATTAGGACGCCGTCAGGCTTATACTCAAGGATCTCTTCAGCTGACAAATCATAGGGAACCCGTATAACATTTACATGGCGCTTAAGGAGGTTTCTTATTATACCAGCCTTAGTTCCACAGTCTATTAGGGCTATTTTTTTATTTCCACCGCAATTATAGTAGATGGGCTTATCAATCGTTACTTCTTTAACTAAATCCCGCATGTTCGGATCTGGGACATCTTTGACCTCCTCAAGTAGCTTATCTAGATTCGGCTCTTCATTTTCCTCGTAAACTTGGAGAATACCCAGCATGACGCCTTTTTCTCTGAGCTTCTTTGTTAGGCGCCTAGTATCTATTCCATATATTCCGGGGACACCTTCACTTTTAA
>CAZOWB010000208.1:0-2839 GCA_964583315.1 uncultured Candidatus Bathyarchaeia archaeon
GTCTTAGCAATGCTTCTGTTCCAGCCATATTAAGATCAGCTTCAACCCACATGGAAGCAGTAACATCCCAATTACCATTCTTAACGTAACGCTTTATGTCCTCAAAGAGTTTCGGAAAATGATCTTCTACAACCTTATAAGTTACAGCTTGGCTCTGCGAGAAATGGAAATCGCTATATTTGTCCATTAAATTAACCATTGTGGAAAACGTATTCTTAATAACGTTTAGAGTCTCCTCCCAGGGCCAAAGCCAGTTCATGTCCATGTGAGCATGAGCAACCAAATGAACTCTAAACTCTTTAGCCTTCTTTGAAATGGATGAAAGTTTTTCTCGAGTTTTCTCTATTTCCTTCAACAGATGCGATAGCCCACTTCTAAAAACGTTGAGATCAAACTCCTCTAAGACCTTCCTAGTTAAATCTTTATCTAGAAGCTTAGCAAATCTAATCTCTTCGATAAAGGATTCGATTTCAAAAGCTATTTTCTCAACATTACTATAAGCTATGTAAAACTGTGGAATATTAACTGGTTCATATTTTGGGAATAAATGAATAGCTATAACATGTTCTCTTCCCGGTTCAGCGCATTCATCCAGTATTATTTTTGGCCCCCTAAGTTCCACCCAATAATCTGCGCTTAGGATTTTCTTTCCGTCTACGAAAATTTCACTCTTGTCCAATACTATGGAGGAAGAAAGCTTCATTATTGAACCTGAAAGCTTAATTCCCTCAATTTCTTTGGGAATAACTATTCTGGATCTAAGCCATGCTTCGCCTTTCCGCGCATCAAAAGAGAAGGGTAGCTTAACAGTTTTCCATGAAGAATCGTCAAAATCTGGCTTGTATGCCTCCAGCACTTCACCTTGAAAGAATTTCCATGAGATCTGATTGCGGTAATTAACTAGGCTCTCATACTTCTTTTGAAGGTTTTTTATGATAGATAAGAATGTTTTTTCAAACTCGGACTTTAAAACATTCATCTCCAAAAGCTTCCTACTTTCATTTAGAAACTAGAAATGATTATGATTTTAAATGTTGTTGCTCATAATCTTTATCTATTGTGTAGCGTCTCGTCTTTGCGTCCCAAATTATTTTACCTTCTTCAAAAAGTTTACGTAGAGACCTAAAGATTATTTTTGGCTTCTTATTTAATCTTTCAGCTATTTCTATGAGCGTTAGGGGTTCAGACTTGCTTAGAAGATTAAGTATTTCATTTTCGAGTTTACCCATAGTTCACCGCCCATATACCTATATATTATTACAGCAATTAACTCAAATTTTAATTTAATATTTTTTTAGAAGATTAGAAGAGAATAATGGTAAGGGATTGTAGATGGAGAAGGGGATTGAGGAATTATATAACTGTTCGCTCCGAAAGCTGTCGCATGCTCTAAGGAAGATTAAGTGCGTAATCACCGCTTTTAACACAAACATAGATATAGTGCACTTTCTTAGATCCGGTGAACTGGAGAGAGTTATCTCCCAATGTGATAGAAGGGAGCTCGTAAAAAAGATTCAGAAACCTAAAAACAAAATATTTCGAAATGAAGATTTTTTAGCTGGCCTTCTTTTATCGATGAAGACTGGTGAAGGAATGGAGTGGATTATCAAGAAGAAGAGAGTAGCTGATTGGATCCGAGAAAACTTTTCGGCAGACGACTACAGGATGGGTGGATTTGCAGGTATCACGGCAAACGCTTTGGCACGTCTCGGCGTTAAAACAATCTATCCGCATGTGCCAAGCCTCTCAGAATTGCAGGTAAGACTTTTTATTGAGAGCGATAAAATTAGGATTCCAGTTGAAGCGGAGGGTAACTTATGGTTTAAGAAGCCTTCGGAGGCAGTTAGATACGACGATGAACCTCTTATTCACTGGATATTTGAGTACAGAGCGGGAATGGAGGTTGGAATCAACGAGAAGAGAATTGTTGTTCCTCAACCAAACAGATTTATAGCAACTTGGGATGAAAAGAATACGAGACTTTACGTAGACGAGACGTTTGTTAAAGGAGTGAAAAAAATCATTGATGAAGTGGATTTAGCTTTGATATCAGGTTATCATATGATGGTGGAGAGCGAATGTTTTCCTAAAGAAGACTATCTTAAGAGGATCCGATTTACGAAGCGCCTACTAAATGAGTGGAAGAAAACCAGCGATGTGAAGATTCATCTTGAACTTGCATTTTTCGCGGACTTAAATGTTCTCAGAGCTACGTTAATTCATCTAAGCGAAACTATCGACGGCATAAGTCTAAATGAAGGTGAACTTGCTCAATGTATTAATTGTTTAGGTAATCGAGAGCTTTCCAGAGCGATTATAGAGGGCTCAAAAATTGAAGCTTTTCTAGAAGGATTAATTTTCCTCATTAGAAAACTTAGCTTAGAAAAAGTGATTCTTCACACAAAGGATTTCTGTATTGCAATCTCACGTAAACCTGTAGAGAGAGATCTCCTTTATGCTATGATTGCGGGCAATTGTGTTGCTATGGCTAAAGCCGTAACTGGAAAGTTCTGCAATATAGATGAAATAAGGGAGATACTAAAGAATAAAAAAGTGTCTTTGAGCGTTAAAGGCCTGAAGAGCTTTCGCTCGCTTAGGGAAGAACTAAATAAGAGAGGTTGCCAACCTCTCGGAAACCTCTCATTTGACATGGACAAGTACATATTGTGGTTTATGCCTATGAAAATCGTTAAAAACCCATTAAGCACTGTTGGATTAGGTGACTGCTTTGCAGCTGGTTTCTCTCTACTAGCATATTAAATTTCCTACAGCACTACTAATTTAAGTTAGAAAAGAAAATATCCAATTTATTTCATCACGATTGAACCGTTATTTTTCA
>CAZOWB010000209.1:0-2813 GCA_964583315.1 uncultured Candidatus Bathyarchaeia archaeon
GCCATTCTATGAATTTGCTGTAGGTTGGTTCATGGCTTGTTGTGTGGAATTCTCTGCGCCAATCAACCGAGAAACCCATTCTCTTAACGACTTCTTTGCTTTCTCGAGTGTAGTAGCTGGCCATATAAACCGGGTCGATGAACTTTTCCAGCTCCTCATCTGGAACCTTATCGAGCTCTTTTAATGCTTTTATAAGCTCTTTGTCACCCATCTTTAGTCTCAGGGAGGCGCCGACAATCGGCTCACCTGTCCAATGCCAGGCCCATGGAAAAAGCGTGTTGTAGCCTCTCATTCTCATGAACCGAGCGTATATATCTACTCTTGTAGCTGTGAAGCCATGTCCAACATGTAATGGCCCATTCATGTATGGATATGGGAAGGTGACGAAGCATTTTTTACGGTTGGGGTCCGGATCAGCCTCAAATATGCGGGCTTCTTCCCACTTTCTCCGCCATTTCTCTTCAATTGACTTCCAATCAATTGAGGGTGATGACATCACTCATTCCCCAGATAATACTCTATATATAGTTAACTCGGCTTCTTCTAAAGCTTTAGGTGCATTTTCAACCTTAACTCCACCAGCTTGGGCGAAATCGGGTTTTCCGCTTCCGCCGCCCTGAAGCGCTGCACCTATCTTTCGTGCTATTTCAGAGGCATATAAGCCAGCTTTTAGGGCTTCGCTGCCAACTCTAACTATTGCTCGGGCATTTTTATTGATGCAGATAAGCACTGCGATGGCCTTCGGATCTAGCTTAACGATTTCATTGGAAACCTTGATGAGTAGATCTACATCGGCCTCCTCTGAGCTAACTATTTGCGATATAAGCCTTAAACCATTCACGTTTCTAGCGGCTGAAACATATTTTTCAGCCATTGTTTTAGCGATCCTCTCCATTAGCCGTTCTCTTTCCCGTCTGAGCTCTCTCCACTCGCCAATAACCCTTTTGAGGGTTGCATCAACCTTTCCAGCTGGAGCCTCAAGTAGCTCAGCAGCCTTCAGAACCTTATCTTCGATCTCCTGGATCTTTTTAACAGCTGGCACTCCAGCGCTGAAAACTATTCTTTCAACACCATCCTGGATTCTCTCGGTTCGAATAATTTTTATTAGTCCAACCTCGCCAGTTGATTTGCAGTGTGTTCCACCGCACGCCTCAATCTCCCAATCTCCGATCTTAACAACTCTGATTTCTCTGCCTGGCACAACGCCGCCCTGATATAACCTGAAGCCGTACGCTTGTTCAGCTTTTTCTCTAGGCATCCAAAATATTTCGACTGGTGTGTTCCGCATGACGGCTTCATTAGCTAATTCTTCTATTTTATTGATCTCCTCCCTAGTGAGTCTTTTTGGATGCGTTATATCAAGTCTAGATTGCTCAACATCTTTTTGGGCGCCTGTCTGCCAGACGTGTTCGCCTAGGATTCTTCTGGCTGCGCCCATAACTAAGTGGGTGGCTGTGTGATGGCGCATTAGGCTTATACGTCTTTTCCAGTCTATTAGGCCTTTGACTTCCTCTCCTTCTTTTGGGACGGGGCCTTTAATGAAGTGGACTATTATGTTTCCGCTGGTTTTTTTGACATTGTAAACTTTAGCTTTGACTCCGTTGAATTCTAGGAAGCCGTGGTCAGCTGGCTGGCCTCCACCTTCAGGGTAGAAGGCTGTCCTATCGAGTATGACATGGTTGCCTGAAACCCTCAAAACTTTAGCTTTAAACTCCTTTAGGTAGGCGTCTTCGTAATATAATAGTTGGGTTTCAGGTAATTTTGAAACGTCGATTCTGAGATCTTCGATTTCCTCGGCCATTTTGAAGGCTGTCTTAGATGATGACACATGTTTTTCGGCTACGAAGCTATAGAATCCCTCTGGCACATTAACTGCTATGCCCTCGGAGACTGCGACTTCGCTGACAACTTCAGGTGTTAAGCCATGTGAATCATATAATTCTACAAGTTTTTCCACGGGGATTTCGCTTTCACCTTTCGCTTTAACATCGCGGATTATTCGTTTGACGAGGTTTCTGCCTCTCCGGAGGGTTTGCTCATACTTTCCGATTTCAATATTTAGTAGCTCTAGGATTTCATCGCGCATCTCTTTCAGGTATGGGAAATCTTTAGACCAATAGGTTATTTGCATATCCACTATGTCCGGCATGAGCTTCTCAATAGCTAGATTCCTAAGCAGCCTGTAGGTTCTTCGAATAAGTAGCCTAGTTAAGTAGCCCTCCTCAACATTTGATGGAACAACTCCTTCGGCAAGCATGAAAGCTAAACATTTCGTGTGATCTGCAACAGCGAATACATCAACTATCGGGTTTATGGAGAGCTGGAGTTCATTAACGTCTACATTTAGCTTAGCGGCTATTTTCCTCCAGTTCTCGCTTCGGCTAACGGTTTTAGATACGCTTATTAGACCGGAGATTTTGGCGAACTCTTCTAGGAGCTTATTGTCAATTTTTCCTATGCCAGCTAGATTCATAATCTTGTCTAATAGCTCACCGTAAACGGCGTGAAAGCAGCTGACGGCGCCCTGGGACAGCCAGGTGAAGCGCTCTATTCCATATCCGGTGTCAACTGTTCTTATTGGCAATTCAATGAACTCGCCGTTAACAACCTTATATTTCATGAAGACTAGAGTTGCGACTTCTAAGCCGCCAACTATGCTTTCAACGTCGGGGCCAGCGTTTCCGCCTCCAGACCATATTCCCTCCTTGTAGATTACATATTCTGGTTTAACGCCCAGTTTCTTGGTCACGAACTCATGGTGGTAGCGTACTGTTTCATCTTTCCAGTAGATTTCCTTGTCTGGATAGTTAAAT
>CAZOWB010000210.1:0-2807 GCA_964583315.1 uncultured Candidatus Bathyarchaeia archaeon
TTAAAAATCAAATCAATAAATTAAACCGTTGTTATTGGTCATTAATAAATTAAAGAGGAGTGGAGCGGTGAATTGAAGATCTTTATTGATTCAGCTGATATAGATGAGATAAAACAGGCTTGCAAGTGGGGCATAATTGACGGCGCTACAACAAATCCATCATTGATAAAGAAAGCAGTTGATAGAAGAGAAGGAAAGGTTACCATGGAAGAATACATCAAGGAGATTTTAAAGGTTGTTCCTGGACCTGTTAGCTTGGAGGTTATTGCGGTACAATCTGATAAGATGGTTAAGCAAGCCAAACTTCTATACGAAAAGTTCAGTCCATACGGTGAAGTTGTGATTAAGATACCGGTGAATCCGAGTTTAGGAAATGACGGCTTAGACTTTGATGGATTAAAGGCTATAAGACAGATAAGCAGAGAAGGCATACCGGTAAATTGTACATTGGTAATGACTCCGGAGCAAGCGATCTTAGCGGCTAAGGCTGGAGCCACATATGTAAGTCCCTTTGCCGGTAGAATTGATGATTATATCCGAACGAAAATGGGCATGAAAATCGGCGTCGACTTCAAAAAGGGAGATTACTTTGATTATAATCTGCTATGCAAAATAAGAGAGCTAAAACTTAACGAAAACATAATGAAATTTAATTCTGTAGCTGGAGCATATAGAAGTTCAAATATACGGAGCATTCTAGACGGGAGCCAAGATAACGGGATAGTAAGCGGAGTAGATTTAGTCGCTAAAATAGTCAAAATTTTCAGAAATTACGGATATAAAACGCAGGTAATTGCCTCAAGCATCAGAAATGCTAGACAAGTTAGGGAAGTTGCTGAGGTTGGGGCTCACATAGCAACTTTACCATTCAACGTTATAAAGGAGATGGTGAGACACTATAAGACACTGGAGGGAATGAGAAATTTCATGGCTGACGTTGTGCCACAATATGAGGAAATCTTCAAGAGCCAATAGCTTTTGACGTCTTTTTACTATTCAAAATTTTTGGATACAAAATTCACCTATTTTCTGAAAAGTTCATTCTTCAAGAGGCCTCCCTAATTCAGCAATTGGCGGTTGTGGCGATCTTGGATTAAAGAAGATTTTTTCTCTTCATCTTGGACATTCTTAATGCCCAAGAGATTGGCGAAAAATCAAATCGCCAATTTGATCTTTAGGTTAGGGGATACAAATTTAACCCATTAAAATAAGAGAAAAAGAAACGCAAATATGGATACAAAAGCATCAACAAGAGGGTAATTACTTTCTTTTTCTACTTAACATGCGCTCTAGATATGGACGCATCTTTTCGTTCTCGGCTTTTATTCTTTCAGGTCCCAATTCTTTAAGCTTCTCTGCCATTTCTCGAATTATTTGTGCAAACTTAACGCCTTCGGCAGCTGATACGTATTCGACCCTAAATCTATCTGGCGTTAAGCCTATCTTTTCTAGAACCTTGGCTAACGCATCCATTCTCTTTTTCATTTTCAGATTTCCGTCAATGTAGTGGCAGTCGTAGGGATGGCATGCACCTATAAGAACCATACCGGCGCCCCTTCTGAACGCTTCTAATACAAAATCTCTGTCAACCCGACCGGAGCACATAACCCTAACAATTCTTAAGTTTGGCGGATACTCAAACCGGCTTGTTCCGGCCAAGTCGGCGCCTGCATAGGCACACCAGTTACAGCAAATTCCTAGTATCTTGTCTTCGGGATTATTCTCTAAAGCTGCTCTTATCTGAGCCATTATCTGCGCGTCAGTAAAGTGCATTTGTGTTATTGCGTCAGCTGGACACTCAGCTACGCATGTTCCACATCCATGACACATTGCTGATATGACCTGCGCAGGTTTACCCGGTTCAACCTTTATAGCTCCATATGGGCACTTAGATGCGCATATGCCACATTTAACTCTAGTATTCCTACATTTATCTGGATCAACGACGGAGATTATGGGTTCAATCTTAACTGATGGCTTTGACAATATTGTTGCGGCCCTAGCAGCTGCCCCGCATCCCTGGGAAACACTGTATGGAATATCTTTTGGTCCCTGACAGGATCCCGCCAGAAATATTCCGTCAACCGCGGTGTCTAAAGGTTTAAGCTTTGGATGACTCTCCATAAAGAAGCCGTCCGCCCCTCTAGTTATGTTTAAAATTCTTGCAATCTCATCAGAGCCCTTATTTGGTATGGCTGCTGTTGCCAAAACAACCATTTCAGCCTCGAGCTCTATGGGCTCTCCGAGCAGCGTATCCTCAGCATGTATTATAAGATTCTTCGTTTTCGGATCTTCGATTACTTTTGATACTCTCCCTCTAATGAAGTTCACGCCCATCTCTCTGGCTCTCTGATAGAATTCCTCGTAACCCTTGAAATTGCTACGTATATCCATATAAAACACGTATACCTCTACTTCATCTCCATAATGTTCTTTAAGTTGGATTACATGTTTAAGCGTGTACATGCAACAGAAGTTTGAGCAGTAGGGATATTTGTTAATGTCTCTTGAGCCAACGCATTGGATGAATGCGACGACATTAGGTCTTTTGCCATCTGATGCTCGCACAACATGCCCTCCTGTTGGGCCGGCTGCTAGAATAAGCCTCTCAAATTCTAGGCTAGTTATGACATTACTGTATTTTCCGTAGCCGTAAAGATTGCCCTCTTCAGGTAAGTAAATGTCATATCCAGTTGCAACAATTATTGCACCAACTTCAAGTTCTATCTCCTCCGGCTTCTGATCGAAATCTATTGCCTGGCGGGGACCGCAAGCATCAACACATTTATAGCACTCAATACAGTAGT
>CAZOWB010000211.1:0-1385 GCA_964583315.1 uncultured Candidatus Bathyarchaeia archaeon
TTCTAGCTAAATCCCATGATCTGTACATAAGCGCATAAGCCTCAGTAAATGCTCCTTTCTTAAGTAGCTCGTAGGCTCTGTTATACAAGCTTAGTGCTTCACTATAGTAATTTACAGCTCTTCCAATAGATCCAGCTAAAGTCGCCTCGTTTTTCATTACATTAAGCCTTTCGCCTGCAAGTTTAATCATTTCAGTAGCGTATTTAATTGCAGTAATACTTATATCTAAGTCGCATAGTAATACCGATTGGAGATACTTATGGGTAAACTCATAACGATCTCCGCTAAAGTCAGCGAAGATCTAAAGAAAAGAGCTGAAGAGTTAGGAATAAACATTAGTGCCCTGGTGAGAAAGGCTCTAGAAGCCGAAATCAGAAAAGTAGAACTCAAGAATGCGCTTAAAAACTTGAGGGAGGAAATAAAAAGGTCCCCCAAACTTCCTAAGGGAACCATAGTAAAGATAATCCGTGAAATAAGGGAAGGTCGAAGACTTGTTGAATGACTCTAAAGCGGTAATAGATGCCTCCATACTAGCACAAACAGTCATTAAAGAGGAATATACAGAGTTAGCCTTGAAACTCATAGAAAAACTCGAATCAATCTATGCGCCTCCACTCATCCTATACGAAATAGGTAACACCCTAATAATACTCGTACACAGAAAATTAATCACGAAAGAAGACGCCCTCAGAAAACTTAGGTTCCTCACGGCCATACCAACCCTAAATATTAAAGAGCCAACCCTAAACAAAGTCGCGGAAATAGCCATAGAACTCAAAACCACATTTTATGATGCCTCTTACTTGACCCTAGCCCTTGAAATCGGAGTCCCACTTATCACAGCCGACCGAAAACTATGCGAGAAAGGAAAAAAAGTAGCCGAAACAATTCATGCGTCCGAAATAACTTAAAGGGCAAAGATACAACTACATCACTGAAGCCGGACATCCCCTCCCTCACTTTTAAACTCCATCCCCAAAACAGCAATAACCCCCCATTCTCGCCATAAGAAATAACCCCTCACCACACCTCATATAACCCAACAGTAAGCACACGCTTAACACAAGAGCCAAAAAATGCAACACAAACCAACCTCAACAATAGAGGAGGAGAGGCGATTAACCTGGCTCTGGACAGAAATTAAACCATTTTCCGACAAATTTATCAATGTAATGCATCATAAGCTTTTGTAAGGTGAAAACAACATTGGTGGAAATTGTTACCGTGACCTCAAAAGGTCAGATAACGATTCCCTCAAAGATAAGGAGAGAACTTAAGATAGTTAAAGGGGATAAGCTACTCCTCATACGTGAAGGCAACACCATCAAGATTATTCCAGTTCCTAAACTCTCGAAAATGGCGGGCATCGATAAACCACTTTTCAA
>CAZOWB010000211.1:1395-2800 GCA_964583315.1 uncultured Candidatus Bathyarchaeia archaeon
TTTTCAAGGGGAGAAAACCCTCAAAAGAGATTGAAGAAATGAGAAGGGAGTGGACAAGAGAGTTTGAAAGGAGAGTCAGAGAGACTTAGGGTTATATTGGACACTAAACCCATCATAAAACTGTTCGCTCAGGAGGAGGGTTGGGAGAAGGTCAGGGAAATTCTTGCTAAAATAGAAGAGGGCGAAATAGAAGGAGCCATAAGCGTAGTCACATTAACAGAAATATACTACAAGTATTTGCGGGAAGGAAGACCCGACCTCGCTAAAGCCAGAACCGATACTTTAAGATACGCCATATACCTAAGAAAACTTGAGATCGAAGAGGAAACCGCTATTAAGGCAGGGGAGTTCAAGGGCAAATATAACATCCCAATAGCAGACGCCTTTATAGCAGCCTCAGCATACCTAGAGGATTTAACCATAATCAGCGATGACCCAGACTTCAAAAAGATAAAAGAAATCAAAACTTTAAATGAAGAAGAATTCGCAGTACAATTGCAGTAGAGAAGGAGAAAGAAGCCATAGAGAGCCGAAAACTTTTTGGATGAAGGAGCTCGGGATTTCTATGTAAACGTAGATGTTTACTCGAGTGTTCACCCCAGAGACGAGCAAGCCCAGTTATCAACTTCTCTGAAAAGGAAGATAACCTCTCTTGCTCCAATAACCAGATCTATCCCATCATGAATAGCGGATACAAGTCCACCCTGAAACTTTATTAATCTGCTAAAACTAATTTTATTCGGTGAATCAGAAAAATGCCCATAAGCCGAGTTGGCTCGAAAGGAGAACTTTTCCCACCAAAAGAGATTAGAGAAAAATTGGGTCTAAAAGCCCACACAAAAGTACTCTACAAGATAGAGGATGGAAGACTCATAGTCGAACCCATACCAAGCATCGAAGAAGTACTAAACGAACCACCCCTCCTAGAAACCACACTAGAAGAACTCCACAAACTTAGAAAAGAAATATCCCGGAGAGCCGAAGCTTGAAGCTCCTACTAGACACCACATATTTTCTACCAGCAATAGGTATATCAGTCAGGGGACTACCCAAAAACGCCCCAATCAAACTACTACACAAAGGACACCAAATATTCATAAACGACATAACCCTATTCGAACTCGCAGCAAAAGGAGCCAAATACGCCGCAACAGACAAAATACCGCCTGAAAGAATCGCCAAAGGAATAAGAGCAATAGCCTACAGCGAAAAAATAAACAGAATACCAACCCACGAAAGCACAATACTACTAACAGCCATTAAACTCAGAAGCATACTCGACGACTTCATAGACTGCCTCATCCTATCATCCGCCATAAACCGATGCGACAGCCTAATAACAGAAGACAGCGACATCCAAAACATACAAGAAAAAAAAACCTACATAGAAAACCTAAAAACAAAA
>CAZOWB010000212.1:0-2787 GCA_964583315.1 uncultured Candidatus Bathyarchaeia archaeon
CAGTGATTTTCAATCAATTAACTGGTTTACATCAGCATATTGGAAATTGGCCTGGGAAAACGGTTGAGAAGGCTGAAGGAACCCTCCATTTTAAGGGCTACACGATAGACGTAATCGACTTACCTGGAATCTATTCTTTATCCACATTCTCGCTTGAGGAGTTAATTACTCGAGAATATATTGCCATCGAGAATCCGGATTTGGTCATAAATGTTGTAGATGCATCTGTGCTTGAGAGAAACTTATTCTTCACCTTACAGCTGATAGAGCTTGAAGCACCTCTAATTATAGCCCTAAACCAGATGGATATGGCTGAGAAAAAAGGGATAAAAATAGATTATAAGAAGCTTGAGAAAATTCTCGGCGTGCCCGTTGTTCCAACAGTAGCCATAAAAGGAAGAGGCATATACGATCTACTCAATAAGGCTATCGAAGTTATTGAAAAGAGAGCGGCGAAACCAGTAACAATAAAATATGGCGAGGAAATCGAAGAGCGAATTCATCAATTAATTAGCGCCCTTAAAGATATTCAGCTAAAGTATCCGGCAAGATGGGTTGCAATAAAACTCCTTGAGGAAGATGAGCAGGTTGAAAAAGAAATACGAGAGCTGAACCCGGAAATCCTTAAATTGGCGGAAAAATTGGCGGAGGAAATTGAGAAAATACATGGTCATCCATGCCCCACAGTAATTACATCCGAACGCTATGAGGCTGCTGGCAGAATAGCTAGGGAAGTCCAGCAGATTCTTCCAAGCATAAAGCCCTCACTGAGCGAAAGAATACATAACCTAACCACCCATAGGGTCACTGGATATCTAATAATGATATTAGTAGTCCTCGGAATTTTTCAAGTAATCTTCAGTTTTGGAGACTACACTTCCGGATTACTTAGTGATCTACTTTATGGTTATGAGCCAATCTTCGAACAAATTTTAGGTCAAGGCCCCTTAAAGGAAATCGTTTGGGGCGGAATTATGGAAGGAATTATAGCGAATATCACGATCGCATTACCCTATATTATTCCATTCTACTTAATCCTCTACATGCTTGAGGATTCAGGATACTTAGCTAGGATAGCTTTTCTCATGGACTCACTAATGCATAAAATAGGTCTGCATGGTAAGGCTTTCATCCCGATAATGCTCGGTTATGGCTGTAATGTTCCAGCATGTCTGGGTTGCAGAATAATGGAGACGGAGAGAGAAAGGTTTCTTGCCGGTTTCGTAGTAACGCTAATACCATGCGCTGCAAGAACAGTTGTAATATTAGGGCTCGTTGGGGCATTTCTCGGCATAGAATGGGCGCTAGCACTTTACATAATAAACTTGGCAATAGTTTTCTTACTTGGAAGACTTGCATTTAAGGTATTGCCTGGTGAACCGACAGCCCTAATAATGGAGATGCCTGACTACAGGATTCCTCATCTAAAGACGATCATCAAGCAGACATGGTTTAGACTCAAAGAATTTCTTGAAATATCTTTCCCCCTTATAATTGTAAGTAGCGTAATAATTAAGCTAGTGGAAATCCAGGGTTTGCTAAAGCCTCTCTCTCAAGTTTTAAGCCCGATAACCGTTGGTTGGTTGGGTCTCCCAGAAATAACTGGCATAACATTAATCTTTGGAATATTAAGGAAAGAGCTCACCTTAATAATGCTTGCAGCGCTACTTGGAACAACAAACTTTGATTCCGTTTTAACTCCCCTACAAATGTTCGTGTTCACCCTAGTAGTAATGCTTTATGTGCCATGCATAGCAACGATAGCAGCATGTACAAGAGAGTTTGGATGGAAAAAAGCCTTAGCAATAACAGTAACCGAAATAACATTTGCAATTCTTGCGGGGGGATTAGCCTACAGACTTCTAGCGATACTTAATATACTGGAGCACTAAAATTTGGAAGGAGAAAAATTAATTTAGTTATAATCATGTTATAATATAATTGGGTGAAACGAAACGTATCCACCATGTGAATCAATTGGCCGTTATCTCCTTCCGGTATTCAGATCCTATATTGCTAGGGAGCTTGTTGAAAAATATAATTTCACACAGGTTGAGGTTGCTGAGAAGCTTGGGACAACGCAGGCTGCTATAAGCCAATATTTGCGCTCGAAGCGTGGGCATAAAAGTTTAGCGCAATTTAAAGATGTTCTGCCCATAATAAAGTCGGCTGCAAGCGACGTGGCCAGCGAAATAGCCTCCGGGAAAATTAGTCAAGATAAGGTGGCGCTAAAATTCTGTGAGCTATGCATGCGCGTACAGAAAAAAATCTCTAAGCGAAAAGGCTAAACTGAATTTTTGTAGAGTAAGGCTTAAATCTAAACGTTCTCAAAATATCTTAACTCCTTCAGTAATATAACAAGAGAATAATGTAAAAAAGGGGAGATAAAATGCCCATAGAGATTAAAGGAGTTGAAGAAGAGGTAATAACCCGAGCAATAATCCAAAAAACTATGGAGGACTGGATTAACATAGCTGAGACCGATGTAGTCATAGTTGGCGCTGGCCCATCAGGCCTAACCGCAGCGATGTATACGGCTAAAGCAGGCCTAAAGACCGTAGTCTTCGAGAGAAGGCTTTCATTTGGAGGTGGAATAGGCGGCGGTGGCATGCAATTCCATAAGATAGTTATTGAATCTCCAGCAGATAAAATCCTAGAGGATATAGGCTGCAAATTAGAGCGATTGGACGATAACTTATTTATTGTTGATGCATCCGAAATGATAGCTAAATTAGCGGCTAATGCAATAGATGCCGGCGCAAAAATAATTTTAGGTATAACAGTGGA
>CAZOWB010000213.1:0-2782 GCA_964583315.1 uncultured Candidatus Bathyarchaeia archaeon
AAAGAAAATAAAGCAGTTCCAAGTATGGTGGAGGTAACGTTATCTAGACTTGTCTGAAAAATAGATTTTCCAGTGATAGGGTGATAGCTAGAAAATTTTCAAGTAAGAAAGATTAATATGAGTGATTTTTTCATTTATAAGTAAAATTTCCATTTTAAGGAGGCGTATTCATGAAAGTATTTGAGAAACGCATAGTTTATTTTGATAGTCCTGGAGGGGAAAACACCGATCATGTTTTGGCTTTGGCGAAGAAGAGAGCTGAGGAACTTGGAATAAAAGATGTAGTTGTCGCTTCCACAAGAGGTAACACTGGAGTTAAAGCCTCAGAAATATTCAAAGGATACAACTTAGTAGTTGTAACCCATTATACTGGATTTAGAGAGCCTGGTCAGCAGGAGCTCACCGAGGAAAACCGTAGGAGAATAGAGGAGAACGGTGGCAAAATATTTACTGGAACCCACGCGTTCATGGGCGTTGAAAGAGCCATAAGGAATAAGTTTGGCACAGCCTATCCGGCTGAAATAATGGCTCAAACCCTAAGATTATTTGGCGAAGGGATGAAGGTTGCAGTTGAAATAGTTGCCATGGCTGCTGATGCCGGTTTAATACCCGTAGACAGAGAGGTGATAAGTATAGCTGGAACCGGTAGGGGAGCTGATACGGCCATAGTGGTTCAGCCAGCGAACTCCTCGAGAATATTTGATATGGTCATCAAGGAGATTATAGCTAAACCAAGAAGCAAATAGAATTAAGGCAGTTCATCATGATGAAGAGAAGGCTCGGCAAAACGGATCTTATGGTTTCAATAATAGGTTTTGGAGCAATAAAGCTACCGCTAATAGATAAAGATACTTCGAGCGCTATTCTGAATAGGGCTTTAGATTTAGGCATAAATTTCGTTGATACCGCCCGAGGCTACGGTGATAGCGAAGAGAAAATAGGATTGGCTATAAGTGACCGGCGGAACGAATTTTATATATCAACGAAAAGCACCGCACGCACATATGAGGAAATGAAGAGAGACATAGAAATAAGCTTAAAAAATCTTAAAACAGATTACATAGATCTCTACCTGTGCCATAACCTAAGATACCCAGAGGATTATGATAGAGTTATGGGTCCTGATGGAGCTTTAAGAGCTCTGAAAGAAGCTAAGGAAGAGGGCGTAATAGGCCACATAGGTTTCAGCTGCCATAGGTTTCATGAAACCATGGAAAGGGGCATAAAATCCGGAGAATTCGAAGTAATAATGGTCTCATATAACATTCTAAATGATGAGCTGGTTGAGGAGAGCATTCTGCCCTTAGCGAAAGAGATGGATGTTGGCGTAATAGCCATGAAGCCCCTCGCAGGCGGATTTCTAGCGTCTCCCCCACCGGAGCTAACTGAAAAAATCAAGATTCCAATAAATGTTGAAACAGCTCTCAGATTCATCTTATCAAATGACGCTGTTACCACGGCTATTCCCGGAATGATGAGAATCGAGGAGGTTGAGGAGAACGCTTGTATAGGTGAAAACTTTACTGAAATGAGCAAAGATGAAATGAAAGCTTTAAGGGAAGCCATTGAATCCCTAATCAGAGAGTTTTGTCGTGGATGCGGATACTGCCAACCATGCCCTCAGGGAATACGTATACCGATAATTCTACGTCAGCTAGCATACTACAAGTACTATGGGCTGAAGGAGTGGGCTAGGGGAAGATACAAAATGGTGGAAGTTAAAGCAGATTCATGTATTGAATGTAGACAATGTGTTGAGAAATGTCCTTACGGATTGAATGTTCCAGAAATGCTAAAGGAAGCTCATACGCTACTATCAAGCTAATAAAGACAGTAAAGTATGAACGCTAATTAATCATCCCATACAAAATTTATTCTTCTAAATTAATATGAATTTATTGGATTTAGAGATATGAGCATAATAGATAAAATTATAACGTTTTAATGCATTCTTCTTCCCACTTGAGGACGGGTCGAACATTCACAATGGATCATGAATCTATCGAAAAATACTACTCTAACGAACTTGTCAAAAGAGAAATAGCTGACTACTGCAGAGGCAGATGGGTTGCTATTGAAGGTGGCTCTTTTAATAGCCGCGTTTTTCTACGCTATTGGAGGAAGAGTAAGCCTCTAAGCATTAGTGAACCTCCTGATGTTGAAATCTTGTTAAAGCGGTTTAGAGCCGTAAAACCTAGAACAATTTATGGTTCAATCAACATTTATAGTAAGTTGTCTAGTAAGGCTGATCCCAATGATCCTAAAAACATAGTTTATACATCACCTATATGGGACATTGACGGCGACCTTAGAATATGGAAGAATATAATTGAAGCGGCTAGAATCATAGTTGACGAGCTTGAAAAACTGGGAATCATAAAGTCAGTGTTTATAAAATGGAGTGGCGAGGGAGCGCATGTCCATGTTCATGAGAGATGCTTCTCAAGCGACCTACTATCCAAATATAACCCTCTAGATATAGCCTACTCCATAGTTGAGTATGTTCTCGGCAAATGCAGAAGGAAACTAGCTGAAATTACATCGGCATCAAACACCCTTAAAATCGAAAATGAAATAGATTTAAAGAGGGTTTTCACAGCGCCACTCTCCCTCCACAGAAAAAGAGACTTATGTTGCGTATGTTTTAAACCCAATGTTCTGGATAGCTTTGAAATTGAATGGGCTAACCCCCAGAAATTTAAGCATGATGACAGCTGGAGAGAATATGTTGAGGGCGAGGGCGACGAAGCCGCCGTCAAAGCCCTTAAGTCGGTTGGAGGAT
>CAZOWB010000214.1:0-2772 GCA_964583315.1 uncultured Candidatus Bathyarchaeia archaeon
TTAAGAATCTCGATCCTCAGCGGATGAGAGATTGCGTCGAAGAGATCATCCGAACCCATACCTCATCAAATATCAATTATACGATTAGGCAAATATAATTCTATCAACATTGACCAGCAGGTCACTGGTTATTGACAAGCCCTTTCTGATTGACACTCTATAAGGGATTCCTTTCTTCCAGACTACTTTAATTCCGTCGCCGCCACCCCATTCCTGCATCAAAGCCTCAAACTTACGTATCCCTTACTTAGAGTTATGGAGCCACGGTGACCCATCATCCTGAAAATCTATGATCCCGATACCAAGTCGCAACTTCCTTATCGTCTATCAGGACGGTTACGTCGTTGTCTCCGTCAACCGCAAACTCATATGCGCCGTCGACTGGGGCATAAATCAACTCGATGAATTGAAGCGAACCGCTCATGATAGCTAAGAAAACAATCAAAGCTCAGGTGGGTTACGGGCTACATAATTCCATTTAGAAAAAGTGATTGCATTTACTGAATGGAAAATAAAAAAGGAACCTATTAAATAAATTTATTCGAATCTTCTATCTACAACATCCCAGACTTCAGGTCCGGTTCCTATTAATGTCACTGGTATCTTTATTTCATCTTCTATTTTTCTAACGAATTTTCTTGCCTCATTTGATAAGTCGCTGAAGGACTTTGCATTTTTGCATTCTGGAAATAATATATCGATTTTTGTTATAGCTGCTTGTGTAGCGCTATTGAGCATAACCGCTCTTTTAGCTAAATCAAAATTAAAGGGTGCGGCTCTTCTTCTTCTGCCAGTAACAGACGCTATCTCCGCCCAACCTCTTTTTTCAGCTTCTTCCCACGATATTTCTCCTGGAAGCGGTCCAGCACCAACCCTAGTGACAAATGCTTTAAACACAACTATTACCTCATCAACTTTCTTAGGTCCAACGCCAACATCTGAACATGCTGCTGAAGCAGTTACATCCTTCGATGTAACATATGGGTAGGTTCCATGCCATAAGGACAGAAACGTTCCTTGGGTTCCCTCGATCAGAACATTTTCTCCGCTATCAATTGCGGTATTAACTTCTAGGGGGACATCAACAAGAAAGGGTTGAAGCTCTGGTACGTCCTTAGCGAGTTTAGCCCTTCGTAATACACGATCAGCGTTGCATGGTCCAGTTCCAGTTCCAGTGGTCTTTATCTTCGATGCCAAGTGGCCAGCTCTATCAGCTTCGATGTGCTTAGGTTCTATTATGGCGCATTGTGGATCCAGTCCGGTTCTATCATTAGCATTGACCATTTTGACTTCATTTAAGAAAACTTCCGGATTAACTAATACGCCTGGTCCTATGAGTAGGCGGCACTTTTCGTATACGAAGGCGCTTGGTATCATACGGAGCTTATAAGTTTTATTATTATAAACCACAGTGTGTCCGGCGTTTGGGCCGACGCCTGCTCTAGCAGCTACGCTAATCTTATCTTTTAGTGCCAAATACGAGATAATTTTACCTTTGCCAGTGTCACCGAAGAAGCCGCAAACAATAACCATACAAGGCATTCTGAATCATATCCTCCAAACAAATAATTAATGTTCCGAAAAATAATTTAACACTTTTCATGTGATGGCAGCTACTTCGTTAAAACTCCTATTTTATTGGGCTCTAAGACCCTAAAATTTATTTTTGATCAAGAATGCATTTATAGCTGAAAACTGCAGATATATGGTTATGCGCATAATTGAGATTATTCCAGTAACCGGATTGCCAATAATTAAGCATGGGGATGATTTAGGGCTTCTTATATGCGAGGCAGCCGCCAAGCAGGGTACGCCAATCCAAGATGGAGACATTATCGTTGTGACCCACGTTATTGTCTCGAGGGCTGAAGGAAACGTAATAAACCTTGATGAAGTATCTCCTTCAGAGTTTGCGAAAACTATAGCTGAAGAATCTGGTAAGGATCCAGCTCTAGTTGAGGTTATTCTGAGGGAATCTAAATCTATTGTCCGCATGGGTAATGGTCATCTGATAGTTGAAACAAAACATGGTTTCATATGCGCTAACGCCGGCATAGACAAATCTAATGTTCCAGGCAAAAGAAATGTGGCGCTATTACCTAAGGACCCGGATCTATCGGCTCATATGATTAAACAGAGAATAAAGGAGATTTCCGGTAAAGACGTAGCCGTCATAATTTCTGATACCCATGGCAGACCTCTCAGAAATGGCGAAATAAATGTAGCTATTGGAGTTGCCGGCATAAAACCCATTCGAGATAGAAGAGGCGAGAAAGATCTCTTCGGCTATACTCTCAGGATTAAGCAGACGGCAATTGCTGATGAATTATCCTCAGCAGCTGAACTGGTTATAGGGCAAGCAAACGAAGGAATACCTGTAGCCATAATTAGAGGTTACATTTATGAGAAAGCCGAAGAGGTAACTGCAAGGGATCTTATAAGACCTAAAGAGAGAGATCTCTTCATATAAACTCGAGTTTAAATTAAATACTAAAATTGTTTATGTCCTCATTTTTCTTTTGATTATTGTTTCAGCTCTTCTCAAATCTATAGGCATATTAACATTAAAGAATGTAAGCATTTTTGGATCTATCTCTTTAATGACTAATGTCGAAAGATAACGAACCCTTCTGAGTAGAAAAATCATATCCTGTAGTCTCTTTTCACCCTTCTTAAGAGTTTTCCCTGCAGCTTCCAGCGCTGATTTAGTTCTATAAACCGCTTGTAAGGGTTCTAGGTAGATCGGAAGAGCACACGTCTGAACTCCAGTCA
>CAZOWB010000215.1:0-2761 GCA_964583315.1 uncultured Candidatus Bathyarchaeia archaeon
CGCTCTACTCCTCCATCCAATTATACACAATACCCAACTGCTAAAAATACCTAATTAAAGCGAAATCTACTAGTGAAATTTCATATTAATAAGCAATCTGCAGGGAGCACTAGAGACAAAGCATTACTTTTTCAAGTAGCTCATAATGATTCTGAGAGCCTTCTCGCAATCCTTCAAAAATCTTAACCCCTTTTTAGTAAGCTTAAGTCCAGTTCCATCCCAAACAACCAAATCTAAGTATGAAAGCTCCAAAAGCCTCTCCTTCAACCTCTTCGAAGAAAGATTTGACCTATACATGACATGAGTAAATTTAGCCCTACCATTCTCATTATACCTACTACACTCCAAGATAGCCTTTAAAATGTCAATATAAACAATCAACCTATCCCGCCTACCAAGAAAAAGTCGCTCTCTCCTAAAAAGATCACTCATAAAGCTCACCATGAAGGCAGCATCAAGATGAATAAGCTTGACATAATATTTTATGGCTCAAGCGGATTTCAGTCTTATCTTTGGAAAAGATATGAAAAAGTGAAAGAGATAGATTAGAGGATAAGTATGATGCATTTATTTATTCAATTAAAAAATAAAAATAAGTTGAAGATTTATATTTATATCTTTAAAAAATCAAATTTAAATTGAGAAAATATGTTATTTATAAGAAGATTGGCTGAAAACCATGAAGCCCAACTAATTATCAGCAATATAGAAGCATAAAGAAAGAAAGTTCCTTTAAATCCACCCCTACTCACAATTATTGCATATGCATTTGTCAAAGCAAGCGAAAAGACGAGAAAGATGTTTCCCAGCTCAATCAAATCGGTTGGAATTGAGTAAAATGGGAAGTAGGTGGTTGGAGTTAGAAGCTCACCAAAGAAACCTAGCAGTCCAGCAATAGTTACAAGGATGAAAACAGATATAGGCTGAAGAATTAAAATTGCAGTTTCAATTCCCTTAGCAGTCGATATGCGCCTTTTCCTGAACTCCAAAAACCTAATAGCAGTATTAGCAAGCAACTTACTTACTTCAAGCGGAGGACTTCCGCTTTTTAATGTATCTGACAAAATTTTATTAAATATGTAGAGTAAATGTGAACCAGATTCGAGTGCCATTAACTTCAGCGACTTCTCATAATTTATACCCAGTTTCAGCCACACTATAACATTCCTTACGAGTTTACCAAGAGGACCTAATTGAATGTGAGCAGCATACTCGAGAGCTGCCCTTAAATTAAGCGTAGACGCCAAGTTCTCACCTAAAGCCTTAATGAAGGAGGGATAGTACTCGTCAAGGCTTAAGACGCTCTTCTCAACCTTATAAGCCAGTAATCCTGGAGCAAGCATGAGGACTCCTGGAATCAACAATGCTAGCGACAAGTCATAGCTTTGAGCTGCCAGCGCTAATACGAAGGAAGCAGGCACCAAAGCTAAAGTAGCTTTAAAAAGCTTATATGCATGGGGAGGAGCATCTCCAACATAAACTAAAGTTTCCTTAGGTGCAACAACTTTAAGCGCAACTACCATGAAAACAATAGCAATAACGCTGACAGCGTAGGCAAATGGAATCACATACTCATTTGCAGTAAATATCGTTAATATCGCAACAGTCAAAACAATGAATATCGAAATGCTCTGAAAAGTGCTAAACACGCCACCTATAACCTTTAGGGACTCAAGAGACCTAGTGTAATAGCCGGAAAACTCCTCCAATATCGTAGATGATTCAAGCTCGAGAAAATCTCTTGGAGTTGTAGTTGAGAATGCTTCAGTCATTCTAATAAGAACATCTCTCAGAGGCGGCTTAACTGCCTTTGCAACTGAAGTTAAAGCCTTAGTCAATCCATGACCAAAACCCACAGCCAAATCCTTGACAGTTTTAAATATTCTGCAGTACTTTCCATATTCAGGTGAACTTGCAACAGCATCTATGATGTCAAGCGACCCCACTTCACCCAAGGAAACCGCATACATGTGAATGACGGCGGTAACAATCATCTTATCTAGCTTTCCAACCTTCTCCTTCCTACCACTCGCGTAGGTCAACGTTCCCAGAAGTAGTGGGAGAAGAGAAGTGAGCCCTCCATTAACTAAGTCCATTTGCCAAAAAAAGTAAAATGGAATTATTGACGATAGAATTGCTGAAATCCCTAAAATTGCAGTTAACCTTCCCATGGAGCTTTACCTGCCTTCACCCTCCTATATACTACGTCAAGTCCACGCCTTTCAACCTCTATAACTGCCCTGAAAACATCGAAGTAGCTCGGGTGCTTTTTCGCTAGAAATTCTATGATCGCAGCTCTCATATTGATTTCATCATATAGCTCATTCAGCCGATCTTTACCCCACCCTCTAAAAGGCAGAACTTTAGTTTCGAGTAGAAAGCTGGAGCCAATGAAATGTAGCTTATCCTCATCAGCATCGTAGAGAAAGCTGGGAAGAAACATCAATCTCCCAGTATTCGCATTAAAACCTAAAATTTCATTGACTGAAGTTACTCTACGAATGAACTTGCCATGCCTTTCAATTCTAGCTTGAAATATGGTTAAGTTGAGGCCATCAATCTGGGTTTTAGGGACATTTATCGGATCTGAAGTTAATCTTTGGAAAAGCTGCCCTAAGTGACCTGCGTGCATTGTAGATATAACTGGATGGCCGGTTGCTATCGCTTGAAAAGCAACTCTACCCTCCTCACCTCTAATTTCACCAATTATAATGTAATCAGGCCTCTGCCTCAGAGCTGCCTTAACGAGGTCAAACATGGT
>CAZOWB010000216.1:0-2761 GCA_964583315.1 uncultured Candidatus Bathyarchaeia archaeon
GATTAAACTTAGCTATTTTCCAGAATAGAATTAAGCGGGGTCTCAGACTTGTTAGACGAGTGCTTTCAGTCAACGAAATAATATCATATGATTCAGAGAGGGGAAGCCTCAATTACTTTCCGGTATTCGTATATGACCCTGATGCTGATCGGCTTAGATTTAGGGGTTCAAGTATATTTCTTGAAGCAAAGATTCTCCCCTATAGGGGATGGGGAACCGATAAGACCCCGGAACTCTATAAAGAACTTCAGATGAGAGCTGAAATTCTACGAGTTCTATCTGAGAAGTCTCCAAAGTTTAGAAGCGTATGGAAAACGGTTATCGAAACCGAGCAGGTAGGCGTTGAAAAAGTTTATAAGATGGTCAAGGAAGGTAAGATGCCTTGGTTAGCAGAAACTTAGATTCGCCAAGAAGAGGAAAGCAGCTTCTAATTCTAGCTCTCTCTTTAACAACAATATTCTCCGCCTTCTCATTAATCATTAAGAGGGATACATTTTCAATTATGTTGGCTTTAATATCGTTTTGCTCACTTTTCATGATGCTTTTTCTCTCTCGTAGGATGCCTAAAAGTTCACGTGGAAAAGTTGATGAGAAACTGATTTTATCCATCCTTCACATGTACGTTGTTTCTCAGGGCGAAGCTGGACCAGACCAGCTTGTCAGCTCGATCGCAAGAATGAAAGAGTATGGATATTACAGTATGGTATTCAATAAAATATTGGAGATAGCTAAGAAATTCGGGTATGGCTTCGCTAAAGCGATGTCACATATGGCCAATCTTGTGAAGCCTCCCTTAAAAGATATTCTTATAAGATGCACGGAGGCGCTTTCCAGTCCAGAGCCAAAAGAGTATCTCGAGTTAGAGAATTCAACTCTTTTCGAGGAATATTCTGGCCATTATGGACGGTTAATAGAGGGAATAAAAACTCTCGGCGGCGTTTACGGAACATTCCAAAGCGTCTCTATTTTCATAATTATGACCCTAGATATTATGATGGTTTTCATTAACGAATCTAACATTGTATATTATTCTTATGCGATTTCCGCTACCGTGATAGGGGTATTATTTCTCGGATTCAAAACTATTATACCGAAAGAAACGCTTGTATACATCGATAAAGAGGATCCGCCAAAATTGTATAAATTATTTCGAATTTCCGCGCTATCCGCCTTAATAATGGTTTTTCCCGCAGTATACGTAAGTTTATCGGTTAACCGCTCTTTCGGCTTCATAATTTTCGGCGCATCATTGATTCCTGCGGGATTATTCGCTTACAAGCTTGAATCATCAGTTGCTAAAATAGATGAGTATTACCCAACGTTCATTAAGGCACTGTGCGAGAATATGGCTTCAACATCAAGCATTAAAAGCGCAATATCTTATGTTCTCCATATGGAGCTTGGGCCTTTAAGAAGGCTATTAGAGAGAACTCTTGCAAGAATTAAACTTGGAATAAGAACCGAAAGGGCTATAAGCCTGTTATCTTCCGAATCCGCTTCTTTCCGCGTTTACGTAATGAATCGAATGCTTCTGGATTCCATAAACTGTAGCGGCGATCTTATGGAAGTTGGTAAGATTCTGGGGAACGCCTGCATAAAATTTCTAGAATTTAGAAAAAGAAGGATTTCCGTAGCCAAAAGCTTTAAGACTGTTATATTCATTCTTCAGCCTATAACCGTATCTCTGCTCGTGATATTAACTTACCTATGTAATTTTTTCTCTCAAAGCTTAGTTTCTTTACCCTACTTTACTTTTGGAAAAATTCCCGTCCCCATCGTTGAGACAGGAAATATATTCATGATCCTATTTATAACAACTCTAAACGCTCTTGCACTTAGAGAGGCTGAGGGAGGATTTTGGGGAACCAGCCTATTTTACATAGGACTTCTGTTAATATTAAGTGGAGTCTCATGGTTTATAGGCGAAAAATTGATGGATATAATGTTCGGTCAAGTACTGGAAGGGTTCGAAGAACTACTAGTAGAATGGTGATCAAAAAATTCTAAAAACGCTTCTATTCCTTATTTGGCGCGAGAGAAGCATAAGATAAGCATTTCATGATTAGATTATCTATTTTGATTTGAAAAAGAATAAAGCCATCCATGGGAGAGAGTGGAGTTTTATTAAAGCAAAAATCGTCTATACAGGAGCATAATAACGAAGGATAATAATGGATGGGTTATATCTCTGCGGAATTCATATTTTTGGTTCAAAAGTAAGAAATAACAATTTTAGATTACCTTATACTATCACTGCTGGTCTAGTGCGTCCCTATGGAAAAGTTTACTGAAGCAAGAATATATCGGATTAGAGAAAAACAAAGCGTTCTAAGCCCTCTTAGCACAGTAGAGGAAATATTGATGAAGTTTGGACTCTCAAGAAATGAATCTAAAATCTATCTTTTCTTAGCCAGGACTGGAGAGAAGAAAGCTAAAGAAATTTCGGATGCGCTCTCGCTTTACAGAACTGAAACCTATCGGGCTTTAAGGAACCTAGAAAAAAATGGTTTAATTCTTTCTATCTTCGGAAGACCTCTCAAATTTAAAGCAATCCCACTTGAAAAAGCAGTAGATATCTTGATAAAAATGAAAACTTTGCAGATAGAGAAACTTAAGCAAGAGAAAAAAAGAATAATTGAAAATTGGCGGAAAATTCCTAAACTTGAAACTGAAATCGAAAACAAAAATGAAGTCTTCCAAATACTGGAGGGAGATGAACAGATTACTCTGAAAATAGATGAAATATTAGATAAATCCAAAA
>CAZOWB010000217.1:0-2751 GCA_964583315.1 uncultured Candidatus Bathyarchaeia archaeon
CGGAGCATAATATGACCAAATAAACTAGGTCTCTATTGGTTACCGCCACTATGCTCCCCCAAATAACGCTTGCAACCTCACTTGATAAGCCAACCTGCGGTGAAAGCGTTAGAAATATGAAAGCTAAAGCCATGTTAAGCGAGAACGCTATGCTAGTTATCATGTCAATGGGTAAACGAGCCTTATCGGCCATAGGTCCTATAAGGAGAGCTGTGACCGCAGAGAAAACTATGGCGGTTAATAGGGGATCTATTGAGGCGGCTACGCCTAGAGCTGCGCCGGCAAATGCGCTATGTGACATCGAGTAACCTATAGCTGAAAGCCTCATTCTAACAACAAAAACCCCTATTAAACCCGTGAGTAAGCCAATTATTATGCCGCCTATAAGGGCTCTTTGAAAGATGGCGTACTCAAGCCATATCATGGGCTGTTCCTCCAATTTCCCCAATGTTCCAATGGAAGAAATTTTTCAAGGATCTTCAATGCTTTACTGGGTTCACCGTCAGCGATTATCCTGCCTCCATTCATAACTATTATTCTGCGGCATGAAATCGAAATCTGATGTATATCATGTGTGACTATTATGGTGGTTACATTGTGTTCTTTACGTATCTGATCTATCAGTGCTGAGACTTTATCTCTAGACTCTGGATCCAAGTTGCTGAAGGGTTCATCTAACAAAAGTATTCTAGGCTCTTTAGCTAATGCCCTTGCAATCATAACCTTTTGTTGCTGTCCGCCAGAAAGCTTACCGATAGGCCTATTGGCTAATTCCTCTACGTCTAGAAGCTTCATTGCTTCAATCGCTCTCTCCCTATCTTCCCTACTAGATCTACGTATGATTCCAACCTTACCGTACCTTCCCATCAAAACAACATCTAAAGCCGTATATGGTTCTCCCGGGTTAACCATGAAATCCTGCGGAACATAGCCAATCTGACATCTAACTTCCTTTCCGTGTTTTTGCACGTCCATATTGAGAACCAACACTCTTCCCTTAAAAACCGGTAATAAACCATTTATTGTTTCAAGGAGAGTTGTTTTTCCAGCCGCGTTTGGGCCAACAACATAAGCGAGTTCGCCTTCTTCTAGAGTTAGGTTGATGTCTCTGATTGCTGGTCTTTTTTCACCTTCATAAACGGTTGAAACATCCTCAAGCCTAATTATAGGTGCCATGTGTCAGTTCACTGCTCTAATCTTTAATGAACGTAATGTTACTGAAAAGTTAAAATGTAACATTAACTTAAAAACTTAACTATGATGAACAATAAAATATTTTTGGTGTTTAAATGCGGAGTAAAATAGGTGTTGTACGTTTCAGCGTTTCGCTTCCACCCAAACTTGTTGAAGAATTCGATAGTGTCTGGAGGAGTATGGGCTACGAAAACCGCTCGAAAGCAGTTCATGATGCTATGCGAACTTTTATAAGCGAATTCAAGTGGACTTATGAAGAAGCCGAGCGCGTAGCTGGAGCAATACTCATCTTATATTACTTGGATAAGCCAAATCTTCTAGAGAAGATCACAAGTATCCAGCATAAGTTTAAGGACATAATATTCTCGACAATGCATATACATCTCGAGGAAGATAAATGCTTAGAAATAATCGCGGTTAACGGGAAAGTAGGTGAAATAAGGAGCTTAGCGCAGAAACTAATGGCTAGAAAAGGCGTCAAGCAAGTAAAAGTTGCTGTGATGGCGCCCTAAAAGACTTGCTAAATTTTTATTTCATACTTTAACGTAGTGTTTAAATGCGATTAGTCGTAAACATTTTTTAGTTTAATCGTAAAAAAGGAGAATGCTAGTCTTTGCCAACAAAATTTTCCGGTGTTATCGAGGAATATCTTGAAGCCATTTATAGGCTCCAAGAACGTAGCGGAGTCGCTAGAACCGGCGATCTTGTTAAAATGTTGAATGTTGCGCCGGGAACCATAACTAATACCATTGAAAGACTTGAGAAAGAACTCCTTGTAATTCATAAACCCTATAAGGGGGTTCAGTTAACTGAGAAAGGGCGTAAAATAGCCTTAGATGTCATTAGGAGACATAGGCTCCTAGAGAGACTTTTAACGGATCTCCTTGAGGTTGAGTGGGACAAAGCCCATGATGTTGCTTGCCAACTTGAGCATTGGATACCTAAAGATGTTACTAAAAAGATCGAGCATGTCCTAAAAAATCCGAAAACCTGTCCTCACGGAAATCCCATTCCCACCGAGGAGGGCGAAATATTCGAGGAGAAATCTTATCCACTCACCGAATTCGGGATTGGTGAAGAAGGTGTAATTGTGAAAATAACAGATGAAAAAGCCAAATTTTTGCAATATCTCAACAGACTTGGAATAAAGCCTGGAAAATATATCAAAATAATTGAAAAGGCTCCTATGAACGATCCAATAACAGTTAAAATTGATGGAGAAGTATGTGCTCTAAGCCACGCTATGGCCTCATCAATAATGGCTCGAAAAACCAAAACCAAAGATAATGATATGTGAGGAGGAGATGCCGAAAATGGAGGTGCCGCTAACAGCACTAAAGAAGGGCGAAAGCGGAATAATCACATCAATAAGAGCCGCCCCAGGGCGTGGAAGATGCTGGGGATGGGGTTTTCAGAAAAGGCTTGTAGATATGGGTCTAACGCCGGGCACAAAAGTGAAAATGATTAGATCCGCGCCCTTCAATGGTCCTATTGAGGTTCTTGTTAGAGGCTACAGACTTATACTCGGCCGGGGAATGGCTGAAAGAATTCTTGTGG
>CAZOWB010000218.1:0-2750 GCA_964583315.1 uncultured Candidatus Bathyarchaeia archaeon
ATGAAAACCCGACCAGCGGCGACACAAAAATAATGACGGCCATTGAAGTGAAATGCCGCACCTTTATATTTGAAACTGCACAATTCCTTAACCGCTGGGTACCGGGTTTTGAAAAGGCCTACCTTCATATAATCGCACCCTACTTTCATGCGCGAGGGGGACGTAGCATCATCAGCGAGCGGCCAGTCACTATGGACGACATTAAAGAATGTAGAAAATTTGATGACGTAGTCTTTCAGGTGCCTTATCCTAATCCCCATAGGGATAGTGAAGAAACCTACGATTTTCCATATAGACAGTTTCTTCCCAGAAAGGTAGACGGACTCCTCGTGACTGGGAGAGCTTGCATTATACAGCCTCCAGTTATGAGAGCACGCTGGATGGTTTTTCTTATGGGTCAAGCTACCGGCGTGGCGGCTGCATTATCCGCCCGAGAGGGAAAAATGCCAAGAGATTTAAATGTGAAGGAGCTTCAAAGGGTGCTTTATCATAAATATCAGATGCCTCTTGGAGATATAAAACGCCTTAGGGAGCTAGAAATCATCTGATATAGTATGGCAGTAAGGAGGTGGAAACAAAAATTTCTTTTAATGATACTATTATCTATTTTTATCCATTAATTTTAAACTACTCCTCTCTAGACATGAATACTAGAAAATCTCAAGCCGATATTCAAGGTGTTAGCATCAGGAAAAATCAGTTTGATATAAGTCGTATTGCATACTCTATCATGGTCATAGTCAACATCCCAATAACATAGCATTCCTCCACCGTCAAGTATCTGATGCTTAGTTGGGTATGCGGTAAGTGCAAGCGGTATTTCACGGTTTTCATTGAGAGTATGCCTCGATATGCTGTTGTGAGGCGGAAAGCTAGAGGAAGGCAATGAGTCTGAGCTCGCGGAGCAGGTTATTTTCATCTGTCCGTTTTGCGGCTGTCTAGTTAATACGGGAAACGGGACTAGACGCAAAGAGAAGCATGCTTAGTGCGCTTAAAGCATGAAAGGAGCAATGAAATCTAACGCGGATAAATGTTAAGTTTTACTCTTGAGGAAAGCGAATTAGGCAGGGTTTTATGGGATATTAGCGTTCTCTTGCATAACGCTAGCCAGAAGCATGCTGAAGGGGCTGAGAGAATCCAGCTAATATTTACGAGTAAAAGATTGGAAATCCGGATGGAAGAATGGAGGTGCAAATGGTTTGTTAGTTTAAGTGCGGAGTGGAATAGTGGGCCGGATGCCTTCACTTTAACGATGAAGTGCAAAACGGACGTTATACTAACCTTGAAGTCTGGTTCAAATTTAATATTCAACCCCATATGGTATTTTGGGGCTGGGCGCATCCTAACAATCTATTCTAACCCATTCGACAAAGTGAGAAGATTGCATCGGAAGAGGATCTTAAGGTCTTCTACTACCAAAATAAAAGACCTAGCTCCCCAGTATTTCCGAGACGAAGTTCACAGCTACATCACGCCTAACGACTCCAGAATAACTGAATAATGGGATATGCTCGTATTGAATGCTAAAGACGACTCCGTAACATTAGGCTTTACAGTTACCGTCTTTCTTACAGGCGAATGGCAAGTTCGGAACATTCAGAACATAAAAGATTATGAGGGACGAGAAAGCAAACTCGGAACCTAGTGTTAGATGAGGCTAAGCAATTTTGATTTTATAGTGTGGTTAAGCGCAATCCTAAACAACCTATTTACATAGCTTTGATGTTTAAAGGAACTTCCGGTGTTATAGGGATTTTCTTTAGTTCTAGGTATTCTGGCGCTTACATTTCCTCCGGCTCCCGCCCTAAGCCTCGTTATAGAATCTCTTGGGTACTTCAAAACCTTTCTTTTCATCTCAGTCTCATTTCTCTCTGAATCAACCTCCAGTAGATTAAATAATCATTGATTTAAAAAACAATCTTTATTTTGGCTCCTTTCAGTCCGAAGGGTACGAAGTTGTAAGTATCAGTCCAGTTAAGCTCGTCTGTAAAGGAGTCTGGCCAGACAGAATATAGTTCTCCAGCTGCGTGATGGTGGGGGCCGAGAAGATTTCGGAGACTATTGATAAGCTGTATCTCAATTTCATTCTTTCCTTTCTTTATAAAGTTTGTAACTTCAATTTCATAAGGCTTCATGAAAATTTGTCCAACTTCTTTTCCGTTTACAATCACATTTGCTAAGATCGCGTTGAGCTTTTCTAGGTTTAAAAATACCTTTTTGCCCACGTCTGGAATCTCAACCTCTTGAAGGAGGGAGATGGTGCCGGCATAGAACGGAAATCCCTGTGTAACGAGGTTGCCTGATTTCAGCTTTCGCGGTTTCTCTACAAGTCTAAAATGTTTGTTATCTTTATTTTCCACGGCGAAGTCTCCTACGATGTAAATGCTTTCGATTTCTGTTTCAAAATCTTCTTTTCCCTCAAGCTCTATGATGTTGACTCCAGAGACGACGAAATCTTTAATATCTAACATCTTAAAGTTCTTTTCTAACCAGTAACTTTCATCCTTATAATATGTTAAACGTTTTCCATTAACTCTTATAATGAACTTCTCAGGTTGTTCGAGTACAAGAAATATCCTTCTTTTTTCTGTTCGTTCGAGGGCTGATTCAAATTCGTAGCGAAGAGTGAAATGGGCTCCGTAGAAGAGAGGTATGAGGGTTCCATGAGGGGCTAAGTTTATCGATTCCATTAAGCTTCTTTGGACCTTCCAATGCGGCATTATTGGACTCCACCTTTCATCCTCTATCTT
>CAZOWB010000219.1:0-2734 GCA_964583315.1 uncultured Candidatus Bathyarchaeia archaeon
TTACAGACTATACTGAATGTATGGAAAGGTTCACTTCCGCCAGACTTATCGGTTGCACAAGCCTTAGGAATGCGGTTAGATCGTGTAGAAACGAAATATGCTACGAGTATTTTAGCTCCTACGTCAGCTTTACCTTATACGATCTTAGAGGCATTAGTTCAAGGTTCTTATAACCGTCTATCGCAACTATACACACCGTTAGATCAAAACGTAATCAGCACAATCCAAATCAAGAATACGTATCTTACAGCACATTTAACCGCTTTAGGAGAATATGTAACGAATGTAATCAATGATTTAATATTCGATGTTCAATATTTCACCGAAAGAGTGGAGAATTACATAAATACAGCATTAACGGTAATTTTAGAGCGTTTAACCGCAAGATTGGATGATTTAGAAGCTGTAGAATCAAGACATAATACAACTGATCCCTCTACAGGCTATCCATTGCTTGATGATGAAACTTATGCAAGTATGCTTGCAGAAATATATGCAGATGTTCAAGGATTGCAGAATACGTTTAATCAGATTAAAACGGAAATTGATAACTTAATAAGCGATTATTTCACCAATCTCGATAATGTGCTTAACGATTGCGTAACTCTCGTTATAAATTACTTGAACTTATATGAGAGTAATATTAATACGATAATTAACGCTGAAGTAAACGCTATTAATGGACTGACAATACCGAATGACATTAAAACCAAGATTGCAGAAATATATGAGAGAATTAGAGCTTATAGAGGTTGCGGATTTGATTATTCGTAAACATGGCAAGGCATAGGCATAGTGAAAGGGTAAGGTCGGATAAGCGTTTAAGGGCTAATTACGTTAAGCTCGTTACTCAACAATTTCTTCAAGCATTCCATAACGTAGCGATTGAACGTATGCGTTATTTATCACGTATTCATCGCAAAATGGAAGAAGCTAAGCGTAAAGCTATACGTGAAAGATCGAAAGAATTACTCGAAGCATTGAAGAAAAGACAATTAACGGTTTATGCTGTATATACGGATGATGCATTACGCAATGCTAATATCGAGAAAACTCTGATTGACAAATACGGTGTAGAGCTTGATGAACTTATTTTAACCTTAGCGGAATATTCACGTAATGGATTTAACGGAATACCGCCAACTGAACCGAATCCCGATAAAATAAGAGCTGTCGGTTCATTCTACTACGCTCCATTCAATTCTGAGGATATACATTCTACAGCATGTGCTATTCGTATAACACCAAAGACTGCAAGGGTTTTAGAGGGATTACCAGCGGATTTCTACGTTATAGCTGTAAATACGCCAGAGGGTTTGATGAGTAAGATAATTCCAAGATCAGATCCGACATATCACCTTTTAGAGTATTTAGCGAAGATCATGAGACGAAAAGGGAGAAAAGAAAAGCATACAAGGAAGAGAAAAGGACATTACGGAACTATTAATCCAAATGAGCCTATTCATATGGTTTATACGAATTGGTTTGAAGAACGGTATCCTATTCCTCTACGGTATGCGATCAATAGCAAATACGATTTGAAATGGTATAATGCGATTTCTGTTGGATTGCCAGAAAGAGCGTTTAGATTGGGGGATGTTAATATAATAGCAATTATAGGGAGAAAAGGTAAATTGACTAAGCTGATCGGTAAACGTAAAGACTTCATAGCGGTTTACGAAAGATCGCAAATCGTAAGAGGAAAGTTTTAAGGTGATATTATGGGTGTATTGGGTGAAATATTCCAAATTATAACTGAATTAAAACAAATATACGGTTATAAGTTTGATATGTTCAAGCTTTACGGAATTGGAGATTTTAGACGTAACGAATTCATATTCTACGGTAAGAAAGCAATCCGTGAATTTATTAGACGTCATGAACCTTATGCTCAACCGTATAGGAAAACGGAATTAGCTGGTAAACTGAATAAAGCAATAATGAAGCTTTGGAGTTATCCACAATTATTTGACGATCTCGATCAAGAGGTTACGGCTCTATACGAAGAGGTAAAAGGTGAACCGTATGGCTAAAGGACGTATATGGCTAAAGGAAGAGATATACATACTAAAACAATATTACGGTATTTTACCAGTTGTAGAAATTGCAAAAATGCTTAATAGAAGTGTATATTCAATTTACAGCAAGGCAAATAGAATAGGGCTTAAAAGCGATTTACCGAGAGGACGTAAACCTAAATTATTAAAATCGGTTATTGATAAGTATTAAGATAATGTTATATAAACATTATATTACTTTAATACATGGCGACGATATATGAAGTCCATTTGGGAATTTTGTTGGCGTCAGAAATACCAGCAGACTTCGATGAAGTGAGAGATGATTGGGAAACGACGTTAAAAGGTAAGAGAGCTAAAATCCTAACGAATTTGCAGAGAGTTGTGCCAGATGAGGCAACATATCTTAATGTTATTGTGGATAGGAGTAACGTAGGCTATGGAGAATACATAGGAACGGATCATCCGAGATACGATGAAATAAGCTTGAAGAGAGAGCTTAAGATGGAAAACGCAAAGAGTGATTACATTGCTAACAGAGATAGTGCATTTGTAGAAGGCGGAAGGTTTGAGACGCAAGTTACAGCTAACAAAGATAAATTCAGAAGGAATGCTATTGTTACATGGATGGTTACAGGTGATAGAGATAAGATTTACGGTATAGTACCAAAAGCAAAATATATATTGCAAGGTAAGAAAACGCTATTCGACGCTGT
>CAZOWB010000220.1:0-2733 GCA_964583315.1 uncultured Candidatus Bathyarchaeia archaeon
GCTGTCGCAGCCACAGATGAAAGCGATAACCGGGCAAAGTGGTCGAGCACTGGTCCAGCGGTTGAGCTCTCCGCCCCAGGAGTCAATATTCTCTCCACTTACTTAAATGGCGGATACGCATATGCCAGCGGAACCTCGATGGCCGCGCCCCACGTTTCAGGAACAGTTGCACTGTTGCTCTGCACAGACGTCAGCGGCAGCGGCTATGATTCCGATGGGGATGGAGTATGGGATCCAGATGAGGTTAGGGCTAAGCTCAGGGATACAGCCGACGATTTAGGTCCGGTGGGATGGGACAGCAAATATGGATACGGCTTGGTTGATGCTGATGAAGCTTGCGGGGAGGCTCCTCCTCCGCCACCTCAGCCTACAATGCATGTCGAGAGTATAGACTTCGCAACGAAAACCCTAAAGAATGGGCGGGAAGTCTTAATGGTGACTGTTAGAATTTTCGACGCTGAAAGCAATCCAGTTCAAGCCGCAACAGTCTATGGAAAACTAACTCTCCCAGATGAAACGGTTAAGGAATACTCAGGTGAAACAGACGCTGATGGAACAGTAACCTTCGAGTATTCTAAAAGTGGAAAACCCGGGCCGCTTGACGCGGGGGTTTATACTTTCTGCGTGACAAGCGTAGTCAAGGAAGGATGGGTCTATAATCCAGACGAGAACAAGGAAAACTGTGACAGCTGGACTAAACTCTAGCAACATGCTTCGATCCTAAGAGAGGGGAGAGATACTTTAAGCTGGCACTTTCTTTCTTATTTTTTATGAGCTCATGTTAGCATTGGAATTATTGCCCAAAAGAATCTAGGGCAACCAGCTGTTCTAATTGATAGTAATATTAATTAGAAAGGCAATTATAGTTGCGTGCAAAACTAAATGGTGAATTTAAGAATGCAAAGTTTAAAGCTGAAACTTGTGTTGGGAGCTGTTTTTCTCGGATTCCTCATCACACTCACCACAGGGTTTTTCCGCAATGAAAAAGGAGTGAGCATACCTGAAATCAAACGTTACGGTTATCCCCTCCTTTGGTTAATAACAAATCTTAATGGCCCCACAGAATATATAGTAGCTAATTTTGTTTTAGATGTTATTTTTTGGGCTACTATTTTCTTAATCGTCTTACTCCTTGCGGGTAAAGTGCTGGCTAAACTATAGACCTCCATACTCTTAAAATATCAAGGATTACGCCTTCCTTTATCTGATGCACATGTGGTTTTACGGTTTCCAGCATGATACACCGGTCTTAGTGGTGTAATACCAAACAAGACTAAAAGGAAGCCTACTAAGACTATCATAGCGATTACTACAAAGGCTGTTCTGAAATTTGTCTTAGTGATCGCTAGGCTCATCACTGTTGGGGCAACTATGTTTGCTATTGAGGCAGCTGAATTGTAAAGGCTCATGGCTTTCCCGCGGTTCTGCTCTTCAACCATGTCCCCGACGAGAGCTGAACTAGCTGATGTGAATGCCCCCCAAATCACACCGAAAAGAAGCATCGTTAAGATCGCGTGGACATAGTTCTGGGAGAGAGACATGGAAATGTTGAAAATAAAGAATGTGAATAAACCTAGAAGAAGGAGGGGTTTTCTGCCTATCCTATCAGACAAGATGCCTAAAAGTGGAAGTAATGGTATTTCAGCCCATGTGCCAAGAGACAAAATTAATGCCGCTAAAGTTCGATTTAAGCTGAGCTCTTTTTCAAAGAATATTAGGACATATGAAACTTTCACGGAGTCAGCGATGAAAAAGCATATGGTAGCTAACAGAAAAATCATGAAGGCAGAACCGAAACTCCTGAATTCCCTAATGGCTTCTCTTAAGCTAGTCCTCTTATCAATAATTGAATTTTTCTTTGGATCTTCATTCAAGAATTTTTTGGCTACAATGAGGCTTATGATATATAATGCTGAGCTAAGATAGAAACCTCTTCTAATGCCGAATTCTTCCGCGATGAAGCCTGCTATAGACACGGATAGAGCCCAGCCAACTGAGCCTCCCATCCAAAAGATTCCCATGGATCTGCCTCTCTCTTTTAGCTCGCTAAGTTCGCTTATGAGAGTCATGAATATGGGAAATGCCTGCGATGAACCTAGCATTTCGCCTAGAACCATAATTGCGCCTATGTGATAGATATTTTCGGCAAATGAATATAATATGCAAACGATAGACAGCATGAATGTGCCAGTAACTATATGAGGCATTCTCTTTCCACTCTTGTCAGAGAAACTTCCCCAGAAGAGAGACATTATGAAGCTTGAGAGAAAAGCAAGAGTCCATATCGGTCCGATGGTTGCGACATCCGCTCCTAAATCGATTGCGTAGATTGGAAGAATCGACACCACAAAGCCCATAGCCGCCATATAAAAACAGTTATACAGGAAGTATCCAACCGTAATTTTATCCAAAACTTCAGGAGCCCCCAGCGTCTCTCCATAATCAGTTTTTGATTATAATTGAGAATCTTGTTCTTATCTTCGATTTTCTGCAAACCTTAAATGTCATGTTTGTACGTTGCGATGTTCAGCTCATCTATAAAGTATTGGAAAGTTTACCTAATCGCATAATGAATTCCTCAAGTAAGTTTTTATCCATCCATAAGGGAGGAGTGTTAATCCACCTGTAGCCGTCATTATAGGAGATTGTTAATCTAACTCTTCTGCCATACTCAGTATCATAAACTCTAACCCATAAATTCACATCTCTACCTGAAACCCTAAAACCTCCCCC
>CAZOWB010000221.1:0-2733 GCA_964583315.1 uncultured Candidatus Bathyarchaeia archaeon
GCTCGGCGAATTCAAATCCTGCCCGCCCGACCACCAAAACCATCTAGATTTTTTGCTATAAATAAAAAAGGAAAAGGAATTAGTATTGCTCATATCTCCATGCTATAATGTCTCCCTCTTGCAGAATAAACCTGTCGCATGCAACCGGTCCCCAGCTCCAGCTATTCTCGGTTGAATTCCAAATGTACCATATCCAGTATTTGTTGGTCTCTCCACCTACACCGTTTATGTGAGTTACGAATGCCCCATACTCCCCTATAATGTAGTCCACCTCTGCAACAATTTCAGTCACCCTAAGAACAGTTGACTCTCTAGGAACCAAAGTATCATTATACCATACTTCCGTCCCATTGCCATAGTCAATTAGAATATTAACTGGCATAGTAAGCCTCTTGAGATCAGCCGCCGCCCTCTCATAGAGACGCTTATAGCTAGCGCTTTCATTATAGTAGTATGCCGCAAAATAAACAGCTACCGCCAGAAGGCATAAAAGACCAAATGAAACCCACATCCATCCGCTTCTTCCACTCATAAATTCTCACCTCCCTTAAGCAGTATTTTTTTAATTGACATAACCAAAGCACTGCAACCGAAAAAGAAGAAAAAGAAATTTGATACCTCATGAGCCACCGCAAAAGGTATGCCTTGAATTATAGCCATGAAAGGCGGAATACCAACGGTTAAACCAGATACTATATTCGTGAACAAATCATAAACAAATGTTAAAAAGAAACCGATAATGCCAAACTTTAAATTCACCCACCAAAGCGCCTTATCCCCCACCCTCGCTGAGGACAAATCCCCGCCCAAACCACTCCTCGCAGACAAACCCCCAACAAAACCATACAAGCTCTCACCCAAACAAGTAGCAACAAGAATCACCAAATTAAAACCAAGCGGATTCAAAGTCCCATACACAAGCCACGTTAAAACACCGACGAGAACCCCTGGAATAAACCCCATTAAATATCCACTAATAAAAACAAACAAATCCATAAGGCTAACATTAGGAATCCCAATCATAGCATAACTCGAAATCACACTAATCGCAGTCATTAAAATAATCAAACTCAAGCTTTTTGTGGAAAATATTCTCTTGGAGCGCGGAATCATAAGTTGAATCACTATATGGTTGGATAATCCATCCAATATATAAACTTTTATTCGCAAACAAATAATTAATTCACCACAGATGTCATTTTCCAAATCTTTGGTGGATGTTAGATCGTGATGGTTGAGGATTTGAGGCGTAGGCTTGCTGAGCTGGAGCGGGAGGCTGCAGATTTAAGGGGTAAGCTTGAGGAAATTAGCGATGAGATTCGTAGGCTTGCTGAGGAAAGGGCTGATTTGAATAGTAAAGTAAGGGAGCTGAGGCTTGAGGCGGCGAAGTTTAGGAGTGAGCGTAATACTCTGAATGAAGAGGTTAAAAATTTGAAGGTTGTTTTGGGGGAGCTTAGGCGGGAATATGGTGAGAAGTTGGCTTCTTTAAGGGATTTGAGGCGTAAGATCAGGGAGCATTTTAGGATGAAGCCTTCTAAGGATGAGGATGTCCTGCGAAAGGAGATTGAGGATATAGACTGGAGAATTCAGACTACGCCGATGTCGCTTGATGAGGAGAAGAGGCTTGTTGAGCGGGTTAAATCTTTGGAGAAGCAGCTGGATTTCTATCGTAGGTTGCATGCTATGAGAAATGAGCTCTCCACCCTGGAGAATCGCTTAAAGGAGATTCGGGGTGAAATAACTTTCTATAGGAGGCGGATTACCGAGACCGCTTCGAAGAGCCAAGTTTTCCATGAGAAAATGGTTGAATGCCTTAAAAAGGTGGAGGAGCTTAGGCCTAGAGTTAATGAAATAAATAAGAAGTATGGAGAAACTAGGGAAAAGCTGTCAACTCTTCGATCTAAATATAGGGAGCTGATGAGGCAAATTTCAGCCATAAAGAAGGCTATTAGAGAAGAGGAAGAGCGGAGAAGAGCGGAGGCTTTATCTGCTCTTAAGGAAAAAATTGGGAGAGAAGCCCTAGAGAAGCTTAAGCGAGGCAAAAAAATATCTTTTGAAGAATTTAAAATTTTGGCTGAACAAGGAAAAATATAAGTGAAATTTTAGTTGAATGTTGGATTAAACTTATCTTTAAGGATTACCATATTATTTTTGTCATAGTTATGGGAGAAAGCTAATGCTGAACAAAGGGGAGCAGACTCCAGGAGAAGAGCGTATACTAATCGTATGTGTTGATAGAGATAACGATATTGGTAGAAAAGCAGGCGTTAAAACCCCAATTATCGGTAAAAAGGAGAATATCGACGCAGCGCTTAAGCTCATACTCGTTGACCCCGAAGAAGCTGACGCCAATGCAATGTTTGAAGCCGTCAGAATATGTGAGAGCCTAGAAAGAAGCGGAGCGAAAAGTATATCCTGCCAGGTTGCGACGATCGCCGGCTCCGAATTAGGCGGCATAGCCGCTGATAGAAAATTAATCTCAGAGCTTAATGAAGCCCTAGAAAAATTTAAGCCAGATAGTTTAATCCTGGTTACGGATGGCTTCTCAGATAAAGATGTTTTGCCCCTCATTCAATCTAGGATTCCGGTTACATCAGTGAGAAGAGTAGTCGTGAAGCATAGTGAGACAATAGAGGAGACAGCCGCCCTATTCTCTAGATACCTAAGAAAAATAATCGAGGATCCAAGATACTCCCGGATTTTTCTAGGTTTACCCGGGATCCTACTGATAAT
>CAZOWB010000222.1:0-2733 GCA_964583315.1 uncultured Candidatus Bathyarchaeia archaeon
TTATGTAGGTGCAGTAAATGCTGAATGCTCGGTCTCTGTAGCCTGAAACTTGACACGGATCTCTCGGAAAACTTGATAAACTTGTCCTAGCATAAATTGCCTGGTTTGTTTCTCCTGTGCTAAAGTAGAATCTTACATTTTTACCTGAGGTGCGGGCGTTTGCAACTAGCCAGTAGTATCTGCCAGCTTTAAGGGTTGGGTGAGTTGAAAGATCGACTGTTATCCAGCCTGTGTAACCAGCTGGAATCGTCGTATTTCCCTGAGCTAAGAGCTCACTTGGAGTTCCACTAGTATCATTGTAGAGCGCCACCTTTAATGTTCGGGGTTCGCCGTTTCTCTCTTGAATATAAAGCGTAATATTTTGAGCTATCCCATCCTCTGAGATCTGATATCGGCTTCCATAGACGTATTGGCAAAGATTAACGTATCTTTCACCTACATCGGTCTTTCCGAAGGTTCCAACTAAACTTGTTGATCCCGTGCTTACGCTTCCGGAAGATTGCTCTTCTGTAGGAGGAGAAGAGAGAGTTGATCTTGATCCTACTGGTGGAGGAATATATTCTGCGGCTCCTCTTCTGTATTCGCTATACCATTTTACCTCAGATCTTATTCTCTGCGCTGGTTTGAGGGCTGTGGTTTCAAAGAAGTAGAGTTTAGCGTTGGATCCGCTTGCCCTTGGAACAACCATTTCAAGGTAACCGTCATTATCAACATCCTGGACTATAGCGTACGTAAGCCCGTAGCTGAAGCCTGTTTGCTCCTCTAATTTTATGTATGTTCCCGTTGCTTGGTCGTATGTGTAAATGAAGATGGTGGTCATGTTGCATGCTATTATGTCCATCATTCCATCGCCAGTTAAGTCGGCAAGTGTTGGAGAGAACTTGCATTTACCCACGGGGAGTCTGGCGTCAACCTTCCAGTCAACCAAGTCAAAGATTACGATTTCCGTGCTACTCCAGCGGCTACTAACATGCGTGCCATCGGCGGTTAGCACCTCGGGATGCCCGTCGTTATCAATATCGTAAACGGTTAGCTGATAGTGTACTGGTAGACCTATGTTCCTCCCTCTTTTTATGGCGCTGCCGCTGGTTGAGTTGATAACTATGAGCCCTCCGCGTTGGTCGCTTGCGATAACTTCCATTATTCCATCGCCAGTTACATCCGCAAGAACTGGGCATTGACTACTGGAGAGAATATCTGGATAGAACCATCGTTGAGTTAGGTTGCTCGCCCAGAAGGATCTGATGCCCTTACCGTAGCAGCCATCGCGCATATACATATGTCTATCGCCTGCGTAGACCTCTAATTCTCCATCATTGTCTGCATCTCCGATGGATATGCCTCCCGAACAAGTCCTCCAAGTGTAAGTTTCAGCTAATATTTGTCCATCATAGCTTAGCTTTATGATTTTCCCCGAGAATACACCGTCTGAACCGGCTTTAATATTCTGTGAACCAGCGAATATCTCAAGTTTTCCATCACCATCAACGTCTGCCGCCGCGACAGATGACATTATTGTTCCGCTTCCTGAAATCAGTGTTCTCCAGTATTTAGTGCCATCGCCACGTAAAACAAGAATTCCTGGAGGATAGAAAAGCGGAACTATCACTTCGAGACTTCCATCACCATCAATATCATATAGGGATAATTGCGCATAAGCATATATTGCCCTGTCAGAATATGTCCATAGAGTTCTTCCTTCGCTATCTAGAGCCCACACTGTCCCATCATTATAGTTTGTGGCGAAAACTATCTCTTCGCCTGGATTACTCTTTAGGATATCACCTATAACAACGCCGCCTTCCCAAAAACCACTACCGAGATTACTCTTCGTCCATTTTAAAGTTAAGATTGGCTGCGAACTAATGGGATGAATGGAGAGCGATAATTGAACCGCGAGAAAAACGATCAAAAGAAGCATCATAGCTGAGTTAGCAATTCGTCTACTATTATTTCGTACATGATGCAATTTATTCTTCACTTCCAATATTGTCTTCTCTTACTTTAGGAGGGGAGTTAATAAATACTGTGAAAAATTATAATAGAACAATGTTCCATTATGAAAAATCGTAATAGAACAATGTTCTATAACAGTGTTATTTTCTATATCATAAAATCTCATTTTCTGTCCAAAATTTAAATAACCTTTTTAAAATACCTCGTTTTAAAGAAAAACTTGAGAATTAGAGGCGAAAATTGAAGATAGGCAAAAAGGGGGGAGAAAAAGAGGAGGGAAGAAAATTGAGAGGAGAGACTATCGAAATTGGAGGAAAACTACGTCGTTCATTATCTCTAATGGTCTTCCTCATCTTAATAATCTCTGCAATCCCAAGGAGCTTTAGTGCAACCACAACGCAGGTAAATGTATTAGTTGATGTCAGCAAAGTTATGGGCGTCAACAAGTATTCTTTGGGTTTCCAGCTGGACGGTTATGACATAGATGAGTGGCGGACAACTCCATCATTAAGGCACTTAGCTGAGGACGCTGGCTTTAAGCTAGTCCGATTCTTCGAACATAGACTTGGTAAACCATGCATCTACTGGGATGAAACCACTAAGTCCGGCATTTGGGATTGGACGGAGATAGATGATCTGGTCAGAAAAATCTTTGATATGGGCGCTGAACCATTAATAGTCTTAGGCTTCGCAAAGTTTGATGGCACTGGCTTAAGCACTCTGCCGAATGGAATGCGAGTGAACTCAACAACGCTTCTACCCGATCCAGAGCAGTGG
>CAZOWB010000223.1:0-2711 GCA_964583315.1 uncultured Candidatus Bathyarchaeia archaeon
CTCAAAGTCAATGGCAAACCAACAACTATGAATGATATTCTGTATTTTTTAACCAAATCTTTTATGTATTTCACATCCGACTTATCATCGCGCCTGTCCACAACGCAAAGGGGCTGTGCAAATTTCTGAGATGGATCGCTTATAGCTACACCAATCCTTTTATCGCCTACATCCAAGCCCATAACCCTCATACGCTTCACGGCTCTAAAGGAGTTTTTTGAGCTTCTTCTCGATGGCAACCACTATGTGATCTCTCAATATAGGCATAATTTCTCTTAAGGCATCCCAGATGATTTTTCGCAAAACTTTTCTCAACTTTCGGAAGGAAAACTCGAATATGGCTAGCCAATTCCAATGTTAAAAAATTTGGAGTCAAAAAACTTTAATTAAACATGCAACAGTCGAAAACGCTGCTAACTGGGTAGTTTCACAATATAGATTTCCAGCCAATTTCAAATGCAACTACGTGGTTATAGGAGCTCCCAGCGGGGCTGTATCCCATCTCGCATCTCTTCTAAAATCTCCGTTCTTAACACAACATTTCCTGCTAACCGTGAAAGAAAAGGAAAGAAACCCCGATGATATCCATGAAGCACTTAAAACAGGCCTTAATGTTGCACAGAAATTAAATGAAATTAATGGCAAGGATATAGAAACTATCATTCACTATGATCCAGTACACGACAGATTTCTTATAAAACACCTAGATACGATTAGATTTAAAATACGAAAATTACCCCAAGCATACCGTCAATTTATGTTAAAACACTTGAGAGGCGAGGGCACAATAATATTTTTCGATGTAAAATACATGTGGAAACACTACAGAATCGAAGAAAATATTACATTTCAAGTAGGTGGCCTTGGAGGCATAACCCCCGAAGAATATCTTTAAGGCTCTGAAAGACTGAGGAAATGGCTGAACAAACAAAAGTCTAGGGTGAATTCGTGGAATTTAAATGAAGAATATCCATTGGAAACCTACCCTGAAAGCGAATGGGCAACTGTTAACTACCTAGAAAAAGAAACAAAAGAATTTGCCGATGAAAACGGTTTCAATTTCCATAAAATTCACGTTAACCACCCAGAAAAAGTCAGTGAAATAGTTTTCAACCTATTTATAGAACTACTAAAGACAACAAATAAAGAAGTTAACAAGTTCTTTTTCGACTGTTTCACAAGCATAAACCCGCTGTTTAACCTTCAAACTTCTAGCGTCCCGATCTGGCTACCATTTAACTGTGAAGATAGCTTCCAATTTGCAGAAAAGATAGCTAAAAAGATAAATCGTGTAAAAACCGTTGAAAATCCGAAAATCTTCTTAACACTAATTCCAAGCTTTATTTTAACACCAGACCAAGTATCAATTTCCCGTTGGATCTCTCTACTTAAAAACATCAGTAGCGACGTTTCTCTGATTGGTGTATCCCAAAAATACTATCCCTTCGACATAATTTATCCATTCAAATACATCAAAAACATTTACAACTATAGCAAAAAATATCGTAGTCCAATAAAAATAGAAGAATTAACCCCTGAAGAAGCAAACGCTTTAATTAATAAAACTTTAAAGATTCTCAGCCACGAATAACATCCAATAGGACGGGATGTGGAACCTGATCGCTGAAACAACCAATGTAGTGGAAAGGGTGACTAGGAGGGCCACACCGAACACATCCTCGGACCTCAGGTCTCATCGTTTGGTTCGGGTGGCATCCAATATAGTAACTTTTCATTATGTATTAATAAATTCAACCCCAATTACCACATCAGCGAGTTTCCCTTAACCAGTAATTAGATCAGTCTCACTTCAATTCCCAGATATATGAGTCGACTCCAGATTTGTCGATTGCCCTATAAACTGAATTTTTTAGTAATTTTTAGTTTTTAAGGATGTAAGTTTAATAAAAAAGATAAAATATGCCAAATAACTTTCTATTATTTAATTACATATAGTTGCAAGCATTTTAAGGAGAGAGGAAAATGTACGGCCATACAGGTAAAATTCTCCGTGTAAACTTAACTAAAAATAAAATCGCAAAAGAAGAGATAAGCGAAGAGATTCTAAGGTTTTATATTGGTGGAAAGGGCCTTGGCGCAAAAATTCTTTACGATGAATTAAAACCAAATGTAGATCCTCTTAGCCCAGAAAACAAGTTAATTTTCAGTGTAGGGCCAGTCAATGGAACAAACATACCTTTATCCAGCAGATACTGCGTTACCTTTAAATCGCCCTTAACAGGCGGATATGCGGAATCATTGTCAGGAGGACATTTCCCACCTAGAATAAAATGGGCCGGTTACGATGCCATAATTATAGAAGGAAGATCGGAGAAACCAGTATACCTATGGATAGATGACGACAATGTCGAAATTAGAAATGCATCGCATCTTTGGGGACAAGACACCTTCAAAACGGAGGACATGATCAAAGAAGAGCTAGGTGACACTAAGGACATTAAGGTTGCATGCATAGGTCCCGCCGGTGAAAACCTTGTACGCTACGCTTGCATATGCAACGACTATTGGAGACAGGCGGGTAGATGTGGTGCAGGAGCTGTTATGGGCAGCAAAAAACTTAAAGCCATAGCAATACGTGGCACAAAAGAAGTTGAACTAGCCGATGTCGATGCTTACCGTGAACTCATAAAAGAAATCATGAAAAGAGTAAAAGAGGATCCTCTAACCAACGAAGCATATCCAAAGAGAGG
>CAZOWB010000224.1:0-612 GCA_964583315.1 uncultured Candidatus Bathyarchaeia archaeon
AAAGCTCCTGTAATATGTTCGGGGGCGCAGTTACAACAGTTATTGCCGGCGCTTCCACCGTTATTCGCGCTCTATGACTAGAGACCGGAATGGACTCTAGCGAGATTACCATATCTCCAGGTTCATCGCGCAAAGATGCATACCCCTCTTTGCATAAGAGAAATGCTGCTTCCATAACTTTCAGCTTTCTCTCGTTAAGTAATTCCGCTGCCCGACTTACCGAGATCTCATTTACGGCTTTCAACAGGTTTAGAAGCCTCTCCTTCAATAGGGCTATGTTGCTCCCTCGGGCGCTCATAGAGCACCCCAGAATTTTAAGAAGAGCCTCCGGCTGAGTAATTCATTTGGCTTGAACCTTTCTCCAATGACCACTCTTTCTACGTTCTCCTCGATAAACGGATGGCATAACTGGTCGCGCAGGAACAAGCACCCTATGCATCCATCTTCGCAATTGTATCTACATTCTAAGACGTGGACTATGGCGTTACTAACCCAATTAAGAAAGCGGTGATTCAAAATATAGTCTACCCATCCAGATCCTTTGCTCCCAGCTTCGTAAAGTATGACCGCACACTCTTTAAGCCAAACTTTGCCCTCGACTGCTGCAGGCTC
>CAZOWB010000224.1:622-2702 GCA_964583315.1 uncultured Candidatus Bathyarchaeia archaeon
ACATTAGTGAATGCAATACAGAATGCAGCAGGCGGAAGACAGCCGCGGCCGTTTTGGGATCATTTATCGCAGATTCGTAGTCTGCCTTGGTTGGCGGTTTCACATCGTCGGCAATTGCGCCGAGCAATTTCTCCTTGTTCAGCGTTATAACCATGCCGGTACCCGAGTCCTTGGTCACGTAGAACGCCTGCTTTCCATGGGCTCTTGTAAAGAACCTTACTTTACCTCTAGCATCAAGAGGTCTGTAGCCATACGTTGCTAAGATCCTAGTTACTTGGCCGATTCTATATACGTTGTCAAACCTTCTCCAGGCTTTCACCTTATCCAGCTCTTCGCCAGACGCTTCACGTACTAGTTCGTGATCCCTGACAATCTGCTCCAAACTCGTCTTGCTCAATTCGTATCGTCCGCATCTCACAGCAGTGACGACTTCCGCCCTGTAATAGGTTTGGGTGGCAGGCTTTAACTGCATTCTCTTTGGCTTCTCTCCAGCTTGGCCGCAGTAGCAATATTTCTGAACAGGTCTTTCTTCCTCGTCCCCATATTTCCACTTGGAGTTCGATAGCGACGCGACATCCTTCAAGAATCTGATGGGTCTCCCTTTTTCATCATAAAGCAATCCGCTATTCTCGTCAACATTGTACTTATCGGGGACTGGGATTTTCCTTTCACCACATACCGGGCAAACAAAGATTACCTGCTCTTGAGTTAGATCCCCTCCGCATAACTTGCATTTCGGTTCATCTAGCGGTAACGTCTGATAAGTGAAAAGATACAAAGCGCCACAGTTGGGGTTCGTGCACCTAAAAAGTAACGGGTACAAAGCTGCTTCAGCGCTGCCAGGAATAATTGGCTCAAGTCTGCTTAGCGCTCTTGCATCACCTTTGACCAGCTCACCTAGTTGCTTCAATCTCTTTTCTAGCTCCTCACTTAACTCCGAGGATCCAGCAGACCTCGCCGAAGTCCGCTCATACACGATTTTTCTTAGATAATTAATCTCTTCAGCGCTTAAAGGGCTTGAACTTGAAGGAGATATGTCTGTTACTTCCCACGTTAGACCAAAGGCGCCTGTCGTAGCTCCCTTAAAGTTTGATAAGATCGTTTGATATCTCGTCCGATTAAAGCTCATGGGTCTTATCCTAACTCTGCGGCGTGGCAACTAGCTCACCTCCGCCGTAGTCAAAACCCATTCCGGTAGAGGTGGCAATTTGAACGCGACGGTGTCCTCCTTACCTCTTAAGGTGGCTATCCCATCTTCATTCACCAATGTGGAAAGCCGTAGATTGCCTACTTGGTCAACTTTTCTCAGAAACCTGTATAGCTCTGTTAAAGCCCGCTGTCTTGCGGCGTCCAACTCCTCTTTCTTAAATCCTATTCCGTCATACCTTTTGACATAAGCTTCTATTATTTCGCTTTCCAGCTTATCTAAGTTCTGACGGAATCTAAGCAGGGACTTTAGAACTGGCGTACGTAGAGGATCGCCTATACGGTATTTAAATACCTTGACTAGATCTGTGATTTTGGTTATCAACAAGCCTATTAGGAGCATTGCCACAGCGTTTGGCATAGACAGCGATACAGCCTCTGGATTTAGGGCATTAAGTGGCATGGGCTCTTCTCTTAATTGTTCCTCCATCGATTCGAATATTCGCCTAGCGTACCTGAACACTCTCCTATCTCTAGGAGTCTGCGGATACAGCAATAGGCTTACCAGAGCATAATCCCCTCTTTCTGGTGAGATCTCTCTACCAACTCTCCCAAGTACTTGGGTCAGCTCTATGAAGCTTTTCGGCGTCCCATAGAAGGTTATCACGTTTAATGTTGGGAAGTGTACACCATACGCATAGAGCAAGGTCGTTATGAAAACATCTAAAACGGCATCTTTCAACTGCTTGTTTATCTCGATGATCTCGGCAGGTTGAAGGTCTCCATGGGCAAACCTTACGTTAATTGTTGAGATATTTCTGTGACTCCTCGCTAGATCGGGAATGTACCCATCTATGCTACTTCCTTCCATTTTGGAGAGCACATAGATTGCCATCGTCTTGAAAAGCCTCTTAAACCGTTCGGCTTCCCGAGG
>CAZOWB010000225.1:0-2667 GCA_964583315.1 uncultured Candidatus Bathyarchaeia archaeon
TCACTTGGTTTTGTTAGGAGGAGGAAAGGAATTGAATATTTAATCGAAGCGTTTAAAAAGTTCTTAGTAAAATATCCGAGGGGCACTTTCATAGTTACTGGCGGAAAACATGCGCATGAAAAGAAAAATCCTATTGAAGAGATTAAATGGAGATTACCAGCTGATATTTCGGAAAAGGTGGTTTTCACAAACTTCATTGACGATGAAAATTTGGATGAACTTATTTGGAAGAGCGATATCATAGTCCTTTATTCTGTGGAGGATAGTTTTGTTGAGGCCAGCGGGGCTCTGGCTAGGGTTGCACTTTTTGGGAGACCAGTAATTTGTAGCAGAGTGCCAAAGTTTTGGGCTGAACTTAGGGATGGGCAGAACTGTGTAATGGTTGAACCTGGAGATCCGGAGAGTTTGGTGAAGGCTTTAATTCTTTTAGCTAATGACGCTGACCTTAGAAGGAGATTGGGGGAAAATTTGAAAAATAAGTTTAAAAATAGAGAGTGGAGTATGGTAGCAGAACAGCATATTAACTTATTTGAAAAGCTGTTAGAAAATAAGGAGCTTTAAGGGAAGGAGAGTTTAACCAATTTTTTCGAGGAGAATGTAGGCTAACTCTATGTTATATTTTTCTGAGGGTTCTATGCCTCTGAACTCGGCTTCTTTCGCCAGTGTTTCAGTTTCGAATTCGAGGGTTATCTTATACCATCCTGAACTCAATTGGGTGCTTTTTGAGAGTGTTTTTCCATAGACTTTCATGGAGGTTATGGTGTTTTCTCCATGATCCTTCGTTACGTCTAATGTTAGGATTTTATCCTCATCTTCCGGTGGAGGATCAACTTTTAGGATGAATGAAACCCTATATCTTCCGGGTGGAAGATCTATATATGGACCATACCAAATGCTCCATGAAAACTCTCCGCTTTCCTTAGGATAGGATATTATCTTCCCTTTGGTTAGTTCACCATTCATTCTTAAATCTCTATAGTTGAATGTTATTGTGCCGAAATCCATTTCCGACTTCTCGGAGACACGTTTGATCGTTATCTGATCCACGTATATGTCTGCTTCTCCAGCTGAGAAAACTCTGAATTCTATGCTCGTCTTCAGCGTGCTTACTGTGAAGGTTAAGGTTATATTTTTCCAGACGCCCGATTTGATCTCTAGTCCATAGAGGTCTCTTCTAGCAATCTGCTTCTTTCCGAATTCGTCTGCTACATCAAGTGTTGCAATGTATCCATCTTCATGCGCGCCTATCTTTATTAGAAATGTCGCGTTATATGTTCCAGGCGGCAGATACGTGTATGGACCATAGATGAATCTTTTTTCTCCTGAAGATTTCGGATAGAAGACCACGTATTTACTTTTCGAGGTTTCATCCTTTATGATGTATGTGCCTTTAAGATGGAAGTCTCTGCTTGCAACGAAGATCTCTTCACCTGTGGTGGAGAACATTAATATTGAACCTTTATATCCTCTCTGGAATAGAATTGCTTGTTTTGTGAAGGCGCGGACCCCGAAAGAAGAGTTATTCTCTTTTACTATTTCATTGAGAAGGAAATTGGACCAGTAATCCTGGCGTCTTAAATCTAAGAAGATATAGTCGCTCATGTTGATTAGCCATCTGACATAACCTTTTAGTATTTTGGTTTCCTTAGGCGGGTATCTTGATACGGGGATTACATAGGCATTAATTCTGCTAGATAAATGTGGGAATAAATGATTTTGGGTTAATACGGAAGAATCCCTCGGGATCATTTCCATAATCTCATGGAGAATTTTCACGTTCTCGTTCATTTGCGGCTGTCCCGGATACCATAGGAGTCTGCGATCTATGAATGGTTGTGAAAATGGACTTATTGGACTTACAGATATCATGAATATTAGTGATGAAATCATCATTAACTTCATTATTGGCATTAGGCTTGCCTTGAATTTCTTTGAGAGGGTTTCGAGCGCCGCCATAAATATTGGTGTTAGAAGATACAATGGGTAGTGGGAACCTATCTTGTAGTAGGCATCATAATTTGAAATTATGAAGGGCGAGAGTAGAAGCGCAGTTACTATTATCGACTTGTCTCCGAGAGGCGTGAAAACTAGGGGACCTAGTAATAGGATTACATACAGCATTTTTATTGGGTAATCATAAAGTAGGGCGGCGGTTGCTCTATCTATGTTCTGAAAAATGTAGATTAATAGAGTTAATAGATTCCCCTCTTTGAAGCCTAGAACCCTATAGGCTGATGTGGCTTTATATTTTTCTAGGAAATCAGGGTTTATTGGGAACAATCCCTTCACATATTCTGCTGCATACCATGAGATTAAGCATGCTACTACAGCAAGCGCTGACGCTGTTTCACGTGTAAGCCGGAGACCCCTAATATGATTGGGGAGATTCTTTATGTTACTTGTAGCGAGCTGATAGATTGAAATTGCTAGAATCATGAGGGTTGTGTGCTCTGAAATCATTAAAGACAAAAATAAACTTATAAAGAAAAGTTTCCATGATTTCTGCTCCATAAAATATAATGATGCAAATGTTAGTAGGGGTATGAAGACTTGTGGTTGAAAGTCGAACCAGTTTGCTCCTTGGAGCCCAGGATACAGGAGATATATTATGGCTAACATTAAAGCTGCTTTATCATTCTCAAGTTTCTTTTTTGCAAGAAAATATAA
>CAZOWB010000226.1:0-2657 GCA_964583315.1 uncultured Candidatus Bathyarchaeia archaeon
GGAAATGAAAAAGCTTATGGAACGGGAAAAATTTCAGCATATTGGAATTTTTCCGTATGCCAAATCCATGCTAAACTCATCTATATTTTCTAATTCATATTCAACTATTTCCCTAACTCTTCTTTTTATTGAATCAAAGTATAGTTTGGGGCTTGTAATTAATTGCACAGCTGTTATAACTGGTTGATCTATGGGTTGTCCAATCTTACTTAGCATCCAAACGTAAACTTCCTTAACACCATCGACTTCATTGTATACCTTATTAGCAATTTTGTGGGTTAGCAAGTTGTATATTTTGCCTACATGGCTAACAGGATTCTTGCCAGCGGCTGCTTCAGAGCATTGTGGTCTATTAAGTGATATAAGCCCATTAACTCTATTACCCCTACCAACCTGCCCTGAATCAGCACCATCAGCACTTGTTCCAAGCACTGTTAAGTATATGCCGTCTATTCCTCTACCCGGCATATCTAAGGTGTTTAATTCAATATGAACACTATTAAAACCATCACTTCTCTTCTCAACGAAACTTTTCATATCTTCGAGAATATCTGCTTTTTTGTCGAAGTATTGTTTCTCGTCGCTTATGAAGCGGTCAATAAAAGCCATTGAAACTGTTAAATTTAAATCCCTATGCCTGCGGAAACCCATAACTTTAATGTCTTCTCCAGTTTCTGGAAATCTTCTTTTAAAGTCCTTAGAATTAAGATACTTTTCTAGGTTAAGAACTATTCTCTCAGTTTTAGTTAGAGGTGCCCATCCAACTGCTGCAGAGGTGTCATTCGCCTCAAGAACTTTTCCGCCACGCTTAAAAATATCTGTGAGAGCTTGCGAGCCAGGTTGTATCTCAACTTGATATCTTACATGCTCATCAGGATCGACAAATCTAAGATTTTTCTTAAACCAGTCTTTGGCAGTTTGGATGGCTATTTCTGTAACTGGGATCTTAATATTATTAACCTCGAATGTTGCTCTGTCGCCAAAGATAAGTTTCATGGGTTTTTTAACTATGCCACCGCCAAATCTAACTTCAACTTCACCAGCCACAAGGAGAGACTTATCAATGTTATGATGCATTATGACACCAAACTTATCGAGGTATTCTTTACAGAGGTTTACTGAGACTTCATTCATTATTGAGTCACATATTGTATCAGGATGCCCGAGCCCTTTTCTTTCAACAATTTCTATCTCCTGCTCTTCTAGGGGGATGTGCTTTAGGGGTATAATGGCTATGTTCCGCATCTTATATTCGCCATCACCGTGCACTTCGAAAGACTATCGGATCAATTAGATATATAATTTACGGTATAATAAAGTATTACATTATGCATTATAATATATCATAATGATGCTTGTTTTTTCTAGTTGATGAATTAAAAACGATTCATATTTGTGTGAACATTTGATTTCAGATAGAAAAACAAATATTGTTATAATGACTATTTATTCTTGGATATAACTGGAGGTTATTCATTTTTGATAATAACTGGTTCAATGCTTAAGAAAATGAGGCTGGAGGCTGGACTAACTCAAAGTCAACTAGCAAAAATGGTTGGAGTCTCACAAGCTCACATAGCAAAAATAGAAAGCGGAAAAGTTGACCCGCGACTCTCTACAGTAAATAAGATCCTTCAGATATTAACTAGCAAATGCGGGAAAAAATGCGGGGAAATAATGACGCGCGAAGTAATAACAACAACACCAAAAGAAAAGATAAGGAAGGTTAGTGAGGTAATGGTGAGATATGGGATTTCACAGTTGCCAGTCGTCGATGGAAATAGAGTTGTCGGCATAGTAACCGAGGAAGGTATTGTACGGAATTTAAGCCCAAACATAGCTGATGAGCCGGTTGAAAAAATTATGGAGCCGCCGCTTCCAACAGTATCGGAGGATACTGATATAAGCGCGATAAGACCCCTATTAGAGCTTCACCCAGGAGTTTTAGTGACCAAGAGAGGCGAGTTGGTCGGTATAATAACCCGATCAGACTTATTAAAAGTTATATGATTAAATAATTGAACTTTCAGGATGAATGGTCCTGCAAAGCTACAATTGTATCATGATCTTGGTACTTACTGTTATAAAATAAACAAAGGATTGAAAAATCAAAGATAAATGGTTCATTTATTTTTCAATGGGTTTAAGAAGATTATGAAAACTTCATAAGGTAGGGGAGAGTTGCTAATTACTTTTATAAATTTTTTATAACATTTATGGTATTTTGACTCTGAAGTCTTCTTTAACTACATTTAGAACAACGCTTGTGACCGTTCTTTTGACATATGGCATTGATAAGATTTTTTTGACAAAAGCATTTAATCCATATCTGTCCTTAAATCTAGCTATTACTGCTATATCAAAATCTCCAGTTATATCATAGACTGCAACAACATTATCAATTTTCGCAATCTCATTTTCTACATCCACTAAATGCGCTCCCTCAGCCTGAATAAGTATTATAGCTATTGTTCCATACCCAACGGTTGCCGGATCAACAAGTACAGTGTAACCTTTCAAAATACCCTTTTCTTCAAGACTCTTAACACGATTATACGCTGTTCCAACTGATATGCCAAGCTTACTAGCCATTTTATTGAAGCTTATTCGAGAATCCTCCTGTAATAACTTGATTATTTGGAGATCTAGTTCATCAA
>CAZOWB010000227.1:0-2628 GCA_964583315.1 uncultured Candidatus Bathyarchaeia archaeon
TTCCACTTTCCTTAACGTCGGAAACTAAACTAAAGGCATTGGGTTCATTGGTCATTGGAATAAAAGCGAGTGAGAGGCCATTCAAATCTGAAATTAAACATTTATTCATGAGCCAATCCATGTAATTAGTCAGATCAGCTTTTCCCGGTCCAGTATAAGTTACATTAACGTAGCTATCATGGGTGCCTGTGGAGTTAAATGTAAAGCTTGCATCAAAACCGGTTTCTATGGAATCCTTTACTGTATCCGCAAGTGTTTTAGCTGTTCCGACATCTGTGTTATTAAAAGCGTAAATTAAGATTGATATTGTTCTTGAGAATAGAAGCGAGATAGAAACAGCATTTTGTTAATTCGGTTCTGCCATATCTATCTCAGGAGGGAAATGTACAAGCGAGGTATCGTTAGACGACGCTCTACAGCTAATGTAAAGTTTGGCGCTTGTACAATTAACACATACATTTACACTTTCCGTGAAAAATGAAGAAGAATCGCTGGCCGCATTAATTATTATAGTAAATTTTCCATTCATTGGGATAATTGCTATGAACATAATTAATAGGAAGACGGCAACTCTCATTCTCATATTTACATCACACATATGAGGGGATGATTTTACCAATGTCTACTACATAAATGTTTTGTATTAAAGTTACATACCTTTGACGCCTTTTATTATTGATTTCATCCACTTTAATTCTTGTTCTTCTTTAGTAGATTTGAGGAAATTTTCCTCCACAAAACTGGCGCTTTAACAATTATTAGCTGATACATTATTATCCAGATCATTGAATATAAGGGTCCATAGTAATCGTGGAATCGTTGAACCTCCAGAGATGCGGCGCCATATTCCACCGCTATTACGAAAATGGTTACTATTCTTAAGATGTTAATGAAATAGGTGATTACCGCACCTATTATGAAATAGACTATTCTTTGTTTTCGTGAAATTTCACTATCCTCTAAGAATAGGAGGGTTATAACGGAGTATATTATTAGGCTATCTATACCTGAACATGGCCAAGCTATTCCAAGAGAAGCATCTTTCCTTTCATTCCAAACTCTTAGTATCGGTGTTTTGTAAATTTGTCCTCTCCATTCTGTTTGATAGCCCATCAAAGATAGGAGGATTGCTGCGAGATTAGCTGTTGTTGGAACAAGTATTTGGAAGGGAGCAAATTCCCCATACGGATAAAGGTTGTCTATAAAAAATATTAGGCCAATGATGCCTATTAGCGCTATTGGAAGCGAAAAAAACTTTAAACCCTTAATTCCATAAGCCAACAACATTATCAATGAGAATAATACTGTGAAAACTAGGTATTCTATTGCAAGCGGCATTAACTTTGCCCATGCATCCGATCCATAATGTTTTGGCGAAGCTTCAATTATTATCGTGTTTAATCCAAAAAAGTTTGCAATTAAAACATATATCATGGGAAGTAATAACGTAACGCTGAAGGCTATGAACCTAGTGGACTTCAATTTATTAGTTTTTACATCAATGTTTCTCCATTTAATAATAAGCTCCAAAAATGTCAGCCACAGAAAGAAAATGTAGTATAATCTGCCCTTAAATGTTCTATCGTATGATTCGGGATAAAGCAAGTATAATATGAGAAGGGGCGCAACAAAGGAGGAAGCACTTAAGATTTTCATTAAATCATCTATTTGCATATTTAAAAGGTTAGTCTTCAACTTTCGTATAGCATCTAACATTAATTGACCCTTCGGTTCTACAGCAACAATATGAGAGGAAATCTTTAAATTTTCTCAACCTTTATCTTCAGGCCGCTTCTGGTCTTACTGAATATTTCTACATTTTCCGTGATTCGGCCGATTAGGTTTACTGGAGTATAGGGGCGCATATCTTCGAAGAAAATGCAGAAGGCCCTTCCAAAAGGCCAGTAGGCTAAATCTCCCTTCTTAACGGTGCTTCTAGGCTTCTCTACGCCAAGTTTCAGTGGAACCTCAAAGTACACTTCACTTCGCCATAGAGCCGCCCTACCTTCTATGGGTAGAAGCCTAACTATTGCGTCAACTGTTCTAGGCGAAAGGAAGCGGATTAAAACTCCTTTTGAGTCGCCTAGTCCCTCAACGGATATTCTTATCGGTATCCTAGATATACTCACCTTTATTTTGCCCCCATTTTACGCGCTAATTAACAGATATGAAAGCAAAATCTTATTAGAGTTTAGGAGAACCTACATAGAAAAATTCTTGTATAATGGAAAGTGTTAATTGAACAGAATTAATGATGTAATAAACCTTAAATCTAAAGTTGTTTTAGAAAAGATTTGGTGCATTAATAATGTATAATGAGATAAGCGCTACAGCAAAAAATTTGGAGAAAAAGAGAGATCGCCTACTTGAGGAGCTAAAGAAACTCGAAGAAGAATATAAAAAGGGCAGGATAGATGAGGAAACATACAAAACTAAAAGACATAGCATTGAGAGGGCAATAGTTGAAGTGATGGATAGGTTAGCCCAAATGAACTTCCTTATGGGGCAGGCATAAAAAGGGGCTAACAATAGAAAACTAAAAATATGCGTACAAAAAATAATAGTGCCAAACATTAAACGCTCCGGTAGTATAGCCCGGCCAAGTATTCCGGCCTTTCGAGCCGGAGA
>CAZOWB010000228.1:0-2612 GCA_964583315.1 uncultured Candidatus Bathyarchaeia archaeon
CACAAAGATAATTGAAAGCGCAATCTTAAGCTCCGCTTCAGAGCGATGACTGTACTTGAATCTCACAAAGAGAATTGAAAGTTAAAAAGAGGAGGGGGTTGAAATGGGGCCCATTTTCACCCAAGAATTTCACAAAGAGAATTGGGGGTTGAAGCATTTAGGGGTTACGAAAGATTAAGTGAGGAACTAGGAGAAGTAATTGAATCTGAAAATTCAAAGGTTTCTAGCATTATCGAAAATTATTCGTCTTTTGCTTTAATTTCTTAACATATGTTTGGGTTGTAAGGAATTCGTTAGTAGTTCATGAACGCATGTGATATATTTCGGCATCACGGATTTTCCATTCTTATTCTTGCGCCATATTATTTCATGTTTAAGGAAGTCTCTGCAGAGATCTACGACAAGGAGACCTAAGGCCTCCATTGAACATCTTCTCTCTTTTGGATGTTTGCAAGGTCACCTGAATTTTGCCTTGCATGGCGTACATAGGGGCGTCTTCCACTTGTCATGTTTTTACCTCCAAGATTTTGCTCTAGTCTGCGACCATACTTCCACATGAGGGAACTCAGTGTTCTGCTGATATTCGCTAGAGTGCTTTGCTCATTTTTCCGCTACACAATTTTATTCGGGTATCCTCTGATACGAGATAATGCTTCAAATTTTGTAGGGTATCATAAAGTGGCGATAATGTATGAGTAAAGCTCCTCCTTTAGTTACATGAGTGAATGTTTCCTCAACTAATTTTTCTCGTCCTCTATTATAGTAATCTATCTCTTTTGGGCATCTTGCGTCCCAAATCTTTCTGAGTTTTATGCTCTCTGAGAGAAATGATAGTATTTACTTTCTATTTACCCTTATTCCCATAACTGTTTTAGCTAATCGAATAGAGCCCTCTAGATTCCTCATTATTGTATCGGTTACAGTAACCTTTATCCCCAGTTCCTCCTCTATTCGCTTTCTATATTGTTTGTCAACCTCATCAATTATGAAGTGATCGAGGAGATCCGCGTAGAATTTGGCTACGCCGTAGGCTGAGGCTTCAAATCCCATGCTCGCCATGACCCTGTCAGCTGGCCCCTTAACTGTTTTTCCACCTATGATTGGGCTAATTCCTATTATTGGGGCTTTCGCCTTCTTTAGCTCCATCTTGATCGGTTTTATAGATAAAATGGGGGATATGCTTAGGATCGGATTGCTTGGGCATATGACTATACGTTCAGCTTTTCTTATGGCCTCTATGATTCCCGGCGCCGGCCTAGCTTTATCCGCGCCTTCAAACAGTACATCTGTAACTTCGTCTCTTGTTCCTCTTTTAACGAAGTATTCTTGGAAGTCTAGGCGTAGATTACCTGAGATTATTTTTGTTCGAACCGGCTCGTCGCTCATAGGTAGGAGCTGAACTTCAAGCCCCAGCATCTTGCATAGTTGAGCTGTTACCTGCGAGAGGGTCATGCCCTCCCTCAGCATTTTGGTTCTGATGATGTGAATTGCAAGGTCGCGGTCTCCAAGTTTAAACCATGTTTCAAAGCCGAGTTTACCTAGCATTTCAAGACAGTTGAAGGTGTCTCCGGCGACGCCCCATCCTTTAGATTCATCTACGATTCCAGCCAGAGTATACATGATTATATCTAAATCAGGGCTTATATGTAATCCATAAAGTTCCAGATCGTCGCCGGTATTACCAACAATAACCAAGTTTTTAGGTGGAATAACATGCATAAGTCCCCTTAATAGTCTGGCTGCGCCAACCCCGCCGGCGAGAGCCACAACTATCCCCATTAAGCATCCCATTATGTAAAGGTGTCACCTTAACATAAAAGCTATCCTCCCTAAACCTTAACCTAAAATGCAGAGACCCAACATAATTATTTCTGGAGGTTTAGAAATTTGGATATAGCGCAGGCTGTGATAACCAGGAGGAGTATAAGGCGTTTCAAGCCTAAAAGGGTGCCACGTGACGTCATCAAGATTATTTTGGATATGGCTAGATGGGCTCCTTCAGCCCATAATGCTCAGCCATGGAGACTTGTGGTGATCGATGATGATGAGGTTAAGAGGAAGCTCGCCTCCGAGATGGGTAGAGCATGGCTTTCCGACCTAGAGAAAGACGGTGTTCCAAGGGAAAAAGCCGAAAGAATCGTAAGGATTGAGAGCTGGGAAAGAATCACAAATAGTCCAATCGTTATAATTGCATGCTTAACTATGGAGAACATGGATAGATATCCCGATAGGCGTAGACGGAAAGCTGAGTATTTAATGGCTGTTCAAAGCGTCGCCGCATACATTCAGAATATATTGCTTCTAGCCCATAATGAGGGGCTGGGCGCATGCTGGATCTGCGCACCCCTCTTCTGTCAGGGGGCAGTGAGGAAAGTTTTAGGCTTACCTAAAAGCATCGAGCCTCAAGCAATGATCATCATGGGATATGCGGATGAGAAACCAAAGCCTCCGCCGAGAAGAAAATTAGAGGAGATATGCTCATTCAACTTTTGGGGGCGGCCTCCGGTTTAACCTCTTCCTTTTTATTATGCACTACGTTCCCGTTAAAAGAGAATTTTAATCTAGTCTAGAATAGGTATTATCTTTATTTTAGTTCAGAATATTATTCTATT
>CAZOWB010000229.1:0-2602 GCA_964583315.1 uncultured Candidatus Bathyarchaeia archaeon
GCTTTTATGGCTAATCTTTCAATCTCTTCTGTCGGTTTATATGCTACTGGTTCAGCTCCCAAACTGATATTAGTCTTCCAAAAATCTGAAATTCTGCGCATGGCTGCTAAGACTCGTCCACCTAAAACGAAGACTCGTATATCATAATTTCCATGGGGTATGAATTCCTGCAAATATATCACTTGATGATGAAACTCGAGTGCCCTAAATATTCTCTCAGCAATATCTGGATCCGAAATTCTCGTTGAACCTATCCCACGTGAACCAAATATCGGCTTAACTACTACATCTCCACCTAAATCATCAAAGGCTTTTAAAGCTTCACGAGCGCTCTCAGTAACAACTGTTCGTGGAATCGGTAAACCCGCTTCTTCGAGAAGCGATAAAGCATAATATTTATCGACTGAGCGCTCAATTGCATGGGGAGGATTAAGGATATATAGGCCAAATCTCTCAAGCCTATGTAACAAATCCATGCGGAATATTATCTCTTCTAAAGACCCGCGTCCAATTGGCCGCACTATTATGGCCCTAATATCTTTAAGGACATCAATTTCATCTAGTGAAACTTCCGGTTTGAAACCGACTCTAGCCATAAGTTTCGGAAAGCTAAAACATAGCGGTTGTAAACCGTGTTTTATGGCAGCTTCTTTTAGTTGCGTTGAACACCAAGAATTCTCATTACGAGTCAAAATACCGATCTTCCACATGTATTTCTCTCCGCGGAAGAGTGAATCAAATTTATTCAATATATGATGTATGGTTTAAATAGTTCCCTAAAATTCTTAATATCTCACACGATATTTTGTTGAGTGAGTAATCGCTCAATTTTTAAATTTATCATCCTCCAAAATAATTGATATGCGTAATAAGAAACCCTCCTTATCTTATAGAGAGAATTACTTGAGAAGCGTAGAGTTCAAAAGTCCAGAGTATATACCTTGTCGCGTAATTATTACGTGGCCAATTTGGAACACTTATAGAAAGAAGCTTGAGGAAATAGCCATAAAACATCCGCTTATTTTTCCCGATTTTAAGCTTGAATCCATCCAATATGATGATAAAACTGGCGTTTTAAGAGTTAACCGTTCTATTAAGGATCCATTTGGATGTATATGGAAATTTAACATAAAGGGTTATCAGGGGCAGGTTGTGAAGCATCCGCTTGAAGATTGGAAAGATTTTAAGAATTATGAATTTCCAAATCCTGAGGACGGTCTGCCCTCTGAAGGATCAGATAAGCTTACACCTTGGAATACTATATTCGAAAATCTAGAGAAACTAAAAGCAGAAAATAACTTAGTTCGTATATCTTTAATGCATGGCTTCTTCTTCCAGAGGCTCTATTATCTCAGAGGTTTTACGAATCTCATGAAAGACTTTTTAACGCGTCCCTCTCAAATATACGATTTAATCGAAAAATTAACGGAGTATATTTTAGACTTAGTAAAGATTCTCTTAAAATTTGGTAAAATAGACGTAATATACTTTGGGGATGACTTAGGAACACAAACTAGGATGCCCATAAGTCCAGCAACATTTAAAGAATTTATATATCCGAGCTACCGCAGAATTTTTCAGCAAATAAGAAGAATGGGCACCCACGTATATTTTCATTCAGATGGACATATTATTGAAGTGATAGATCAGCTGATAAATGCTGGTGTCAGCATACTTAACATACAGGATAGAGTAAATGGATTAGATAACTTAAACTCCTTATGTAAAGGTAGGATCTGCATAGATGTGGATGTTGATAGGCAACATCTTGTTCCCTTCGGAAGGCCTAAAGAAATTAAGGAGCACATTAAGCATATCGTAGAAAAACTCGCTATGAAGGAAGGCGGTTTGATGATTGAATCTGAGGTTCATCCGCCAACTCCATTAAGAAATATAATGGCGGTTGTTGAAGCTATGGAGCAATATATGTGGTTATTTTAGACATGTATCTGAATTATCTAATTAAAGATATATCGACAAGTTTACTAATGTGAATTTAATTTCACTTCTTTCTAAAGTCTTATATTCGCCAACATTTATTGTTAAGAAAAACTTGAATTATATTATCTCAGCTTTTAAATAATTTGTATGTGCCTCGATAATTTTTACATTAATGAACTCTCCGAGAAGATTTTCATGGCTCTTTACAACTATCGGTTTATAGGCATAATTTCTCCCAATCCATGAATCTCCTAATCCCTTCTCATCCACTAGTATTTCACCCTCCCAATCAAGCCAAGCCTCGTTTCTTTTAAGCGAAATGTCACTAGCAAGTTTAGTCATCATGCGGCTCCTAAATGCCACTTCCTTAGAATTGATTTGCTTCATGCGTGCAGCTGGCGTATTCGGTCTTGGGAAAAATTTAGATATGTTAACTATGTCCGGTTTAACGTCCTCAATAAGTTTTAGGGTTTTTTCAAATGCTTCCCTACTTTCACCAGGGAATCCGCAGATAACGTCTGTAGCGATTGTTATGTCTGGAATCTCCCTTCTGAATGAGCTAACTATTGCTTTAAAATCTTCAACAGTATATTTACGGTTCATTAACTTTAAAACTTCATTATCTCCACTTTGAACTGGCAAGTGCAGAAATTTAAATATT
>CAZOWB010000230.1:0-2601 GCA_964583315.1 uncultured Candidatus Bathyarchaeia archaeon
TCCACAGAGGGGCGAAGGGCATCGATATGCTTCCTAAACGTAGAACAGTCATAATTATAAGCCAATGCTTAAGCCATTTCTCGCTTTTTATAAGTTCCCTATAACCCCTAATAATATCAAATTTTTTTAGGCTATGTTGCTGCATATTCTTCTGAGTTGATAATGGTTCAAGCATGATTGCGACAAATACTACGGTTAGGGAATATGCGATTAATTGCGCAAAGTATAAGGGTCTTATACCCTGAACGTTTATTCCACCGAAGCTGGAGACTATTACTGCTGCTGTGAATGGCGCAAAAAGGCTTGGTATAGCCCATATGGTGCGCGATAAACCCATTGCCAGAGCTCTCATTTTGGGATCTGTTACCCCAATGATGATAATGTCGGTTAAGGGCATTATAAGCGGGATTGCTAGCCTCATTAAAATGACTGCTGGAATGAGCATCCACCAGCTACTTGCGCAACCATATATGCTTGCAACCAGAACTGATAAAATTAATCCTAGAAGCAATACTTTCTTAACGCCATACCTATCTATGAACCATCCTGCTGGAACCGAAAATATTGAGCTTACTACCCCGCCTATACTGCTTAGAGAACCTAATTCAATCGGATTTGCCCCTAGAGCAGTTGCGTAAAGCTGATTATATTGGGATGGTAGATTGGTTGACCATGTTTGGATGCTTATAGCCGCAAGTAGAACTTTAAATCTTTTATCTAAACGTTTGAGGAAATTGGAAATCATTTAATGAAGCACCTACATCTCTAGCAAATTTAACTACTTAATGGCATCGTCCTCTAATGTTTTTAACAAATAGGGGCGCCTTAAATTCCTATTTTTTTGAAATTTTTTAGAGAGCACGTTCAGTCGTTATGTCGATCATCCTTCGAATTTCCGCTTCCAAATCTTTTGGCAACCCGAATATACTTATGTCCATAAACCCTCTCACTATTAGGGCTTCAGCCTCACTTCTTGAGAAGCCTCTAGCCATTAGATATTGGACTTGATTTTCAGCTATTTTTCCGACAGCCGCCTCGTGGGAGAGCTCGGCGCCCTGAACTTTGGCTATTAGCTCTGGGATCGCGTAGATAATAGCTTCGTCAGATAAGAGTAGGCCTCTACATTCTAGGTGAGCTTTCGTGTTGCCATGTTCTCCCTGTAGGAACCCTCTTGCGTATATTTGCGCCTTATCAGTTGCTATAGCCCTGGATATAACTTCCCCTCTGCATCCCTCATTTTGGAGGACTATTTTTGAGCCAACATCAATGTAAGAGTTGCCGACACCATAAAGGATATTACTAAATCTGACGCGCGCTTCTTTACCTTTACAGTATGCAACAGGATACATCTGTAAACTTTTAACCGGTTTAAGGCACATATAATTGCTTATAAAGACTCCATTATCCTCAATTATGGCTCCTGATCTAGGTCTGGTGTCAAAATTTTGAGCCCAATTATGGATCATTGTGAATGTGAGCTTGGCATCCTCTTTAATGTAGAACTCTGTTACGCCAACGTGTAATCCGCGGTGAACGTTTGAGTGTAAGGTGCAGCCAGTTATTATTTGCGCTTCTGAGCCAGGCTCAGCAATTATTATATTATGGACATTTTGGTTTAGGTTGTCAACTGATATAAAAATGCATGCTTGTAGAGGTATTGTAACCTTCTGATCCTCAAGTATTCTAATGAAGTATCCTTGGTCCCAAGCTAACTCGGCTAGAGCCGTATATTTGTCTGTGTCAGCTTTTACGATTCTCCACCAGTATTTTTTTAGCCAATCATATTTTTTTAAAGCCTCTTTTGTGCTCATAATTTCGATTTTATTCTCGAATACGTCTTGGATGGCCTTGAAGATTACTGAGTGATCGATTTGGAAGAAGGTTGCTGATCGACTTTTCTCGTCTGGAACTACGCCTACTTCAAGGGCTCTCCTTAGGATATCTTCTGAAAGATTCGATAGTGGACAGGGCTCCCAGTTTTTAGGTTGCCTAGAATACTGATTCAGATCTAGGTCTGGGCCTAAAGCTGCTGGTTTGTTTCTAGCTCGCAACGCTGCATCTTTACTTGCATGCATTTCATGCACCACGCATACCCCTCATTAAGTATTTGTCCTAAGATTTTTACCGGCGGGCCGGAACAGACAATTGTGCCGTTCATTAAAACATGCGCTTTATCAGCATTAACATACTGAAGTATAACGCCTAGATGGGTGATTATCAAAGCCGAGCGATTGCGCAGTAGTTCGTTTATGACTCCGCCTAAAACCCGTAGGTTTTCAACATCAACTCCTGAATCTGGTTCGTCAAGAATTACAAAGTCGCCGTTTTGGGCTAAAACTTGGAGTATTTCGGACTTTTTGACCTCTCCCCCTGAAAAACCTAAATTTATGTCTCTTTCAAGGAAACTGGGTGGAAACTTTACCCTACTCAAGAGTTCGCCTATCTTTTCTTTATTCGGCATTAAATGGTTTAATATTCCGCCGAGTTTCACGCCCCTAATAGCTGGGGGATTCTGGAATGCAACGCTGATTCCCATTTTCACCCTTTCATCGGTTGGAAGACTCGTTATGTCTTTACCCTTAAAAATTATCTTGCCCGTAA
>CAZOWB010000231.1:0-2593 GCA_964583315.1 uncultured Candidatus Bathyarchaeia archaeon
CTTCACAGGAAGGGTGCTACACGAGTCTTTCACGGGACATAAAGAAGTAGTCGCTGCAAAGAGAAAATTCTGGGGAGAAGACATAGAGGAAGAATTAGCAGAACGAGACATAATTATTAGGTCAGCCTCTAAATCCATTCTAGCTGAGGAAGCAGACCCAGCGTACAAAGATGTAGATCGAATAGTTGAGATCAGCGATAGTATTGGAATAGCCATGAGGGTGGCTCGTTTAGCTCCAATAGCAGTTGTAAAGGGCTAAAATGAAAGGCCTTCACCTCTTAATCTAAAGAAAGTTGTTTTGCTTGTTTAAAAGAAGGATTCCACCTAAGTGAGCTCCGCAAATAATTTAAGATAATCCTTAAGGTGCCTAGTAATTAAGAAGTTCTTTAACACATGTTTTTTGCCTTCTTCTCCCATTTTCTCGGCTTCTTCTTTGTGCTTCAGCAAATAAAATGTCTTTTTAGCAGCTTCGTTTATGTCATTCGCCAGAAAACCGGTCAACCCATCAATCACTTGGAGGGGGATTCCGCCAACATTTCTCCCAACCACGGGCACCTTTTTCCACAGGGCCTCTGTGACGCTTAGACCAAAGCCTTCACGTATCGACATTTGTAGAACTACATCTGAAGCCCTTTGAAATGCATTCACTTCTAGATTTTTGACTCCTATTAGATCAGTTAAAAGATGAATGGCATAATCTTCCCCAGAGTATCTAGCGGTTTTTTCATAGTAAAACCATCCTTCAGGATCGTCATGAGCCATACTCGAAATTAACAGAAGTTGAACATCAGGTATTTTTCTTTTAACTATTCTGTAAACATCAATCGCTCCTAGAGGATCCTTCCAAGGGTCAAATCGTGCAACTTGTGTAATGATCGGTTTTTCTAAATCTACATCATATCTTTCCAGAATTTTTGTGACAAGGTTTTCAGATATTTCCTTGTTTTTGTCGCTTAAGGGATCTATGGATGGAGGTATAATTGCGATTTTCGGTAGCTTCAGATTAGAGAATACATATTTTTTCATAGAGAATATAGTTGCGTCGTAGAGTTCGATGTAAGGTTTTAAGAAACTGATTATAAATTTATTAGGAGATGATAGGTCTACATGGCATCTCCAAATCCATTTTCCAGCTCTTTCAGAACGAAAGTTTCTCATTAGAGCCGGTTGAGCATCATGTATTATAATATAATCTGCATATGATCTTATTAATTCGCTATTCATTTTGTTATATTCTACATAAATGTTCATTTCCTCTTCAGTTATCTGCACATTCATGCCTTGGAGAGCATTATGGAATTTTTTGGTAACGTTAAAAAATTCAAATGATCCTTTAATAACATTCCAGTAAATTTTTAATCCTGTATCTTGCATAAGAGGAACCATACTGTGCAGAATCTCTGCAACTCCTCCGCCAAAACTTGTAGAGTTTATATGTATAACTGATTTTCCCTCTAATTTTTTGGCTAGCATTCTTATAGAGTAAACCTCTTTTTCCCCAATTATTTTTTCATAATCTTTTAATTGAACTTCATTTAGCTGAGAAGCTTCTAACATAATATCATTCTCAAGTTTTGACATTAATGCTTTAGCATGTAGTTAGACGAAAGTTATATTTTATATTTTCCCTAAAGGATGCATGTATGTTATCCAGAAACAAAATCCGCATTTTAATGGGTGGGAAATTGACCCCCCCGCGGGTTAAAAGTATTTCAGCCTTCTTTTTCAAAAATGTCTGTTAATTGATCTTCTTTCAGCGATTTTCTCTTAAAAAAATTCTTCTAGATATGCTAAGAAGCTCTTCAGCATGGATTTATCGCCTTTAGCCTTGCTTAGCAAATGTAAGCGAAATCATGTTATGCGTGCCCTTTCAAATCTCAGCAAATTTCTTGGTTGTTATGGGCTTTTAGGCGATTGGTGTGTAAGTTTGGGCTTAAGTAAAAGAGCGCTAATTCCGGCATCTTCTTCTTTACCGCATGGTAAATTTGAATAAGAATGGTGATGTTTTGGATTGGGTTAAAAAGGTTAAGCGGAGAATCCTGAAATTAAGCCTATTCATGGATTTCATGGTTTTAAGCGGTCTCCAGCTTAATGAAGCCCCTTAAAAGCTACACTCTAATCATAAAATTGAGAGATAACTTGAGCCAATACTATAATTTCGAGAACGAACGTTATGGTGTTCAGGCTGCTGGGGAGCAGATCCTTCTGGTTGAATGCAAGATTTCACGTAGATCGCTTGGGAAGAAGAAGCTTCAGAGGTTGCGTGCGCTGGCTGAAAAGATAGGGGCGCAATTAATCTTAGCGACAAAAAGCAGAAAGAAAATTATCTTCGAAAAATTTTTCCGTAAACATCAACTGTAGTTGTCGGGGGGAGAGAGGAGGGGGTAGGTTCAGCAGCAAACCCTGTAGCCAGCTGATCAGCTGCTTGTTTTCCGTGTGGAAATTGGGGATGAAGATGCATTAAAAGTTAAATTAAAATTCTATTCTTCCTCAGCTATTTTTCACTTATCTTCTCTCCTCGCGGGACAGCTATAGTTGTTGTTCCGGAGAAAAAACAGCTATAGTTGTTGTCTGCTTCTGAACGCTTATTTAG
>CAZOWB010000232.1:0-2590 GCA_964583315.1 uncultured Candidatus Bathyarchaeia archaeon
GCGTTGAATCTTGCAACTAATAAAACCTGCAATGCCATCGCCCTTCTTCGCCACAAGCACAACGTCCGCTGAGCCGTCAATACAATTGGCCACCCATTTTGCGTAAAGTTCGTCGCATTTATTGTTGGGCAAGTTTGGATCAGCGTGAAAATGGTCTATTTTGAATGTGTTTTTCGCCATTTCCATTAGTGCTTGCTTATCTTTTTCGTCTGCGTGAGTTATCTCCGCATTTGACTTAACTTTTACAAAATTAAATCCGCGTCTAAGGTTGATGTAGAATGTTAGGAGAATGTCCGTTAGAAAGCCTCCTTCTAACTCAATAGAGTGTATGGTTAGTAGATCATTTAGCGGGACTCTAGCGAAGATTATACTGATCCATTTGGAAGCTGCTAGATCTTTGATTCCTCGTATAAGATGGCGTCTATCGCTAACCTGAGCCTTATGGTTAAAAATGGCTAATTTGAGTTTTCCGACACCTATTCCGAAGTGATCACTGTCCCAATTGGACTTTTCGACAAGCATAAGCCCATTTACAACCTCTTTTTCATCAATTAACGCTAGCTTCAAAATGTCCCTAGAAATAAGTTCTTTTAGGTCATTTAGCATAAATTGAAATACTACGTCCTTAGGGATATTTTCCTCTAGGATGTGCTTACCCAAAATTATGTCTTTGGAAACGTTGATTAGGTTATACGCATCTTGGAGGCTGAAATTCGAAGATAGCCTATACATAAGCGGCCTCAACGACCTTTTCAGTTAGGTTTCTGCTGTTTCAGCTATGTTTTTAAGTGTATCAATCACATACGTAGCCTCTTCAACGCTCATGCCGTTATATATAGGTAACGCGAAACTTTTTCTACCTAGCTCCTCAGCGATAGGGAGATGACATGGTCGGTTTTTGGAGATTTTAATATAAAAGGGCTGTAAGTGAATCGGATGATATAATACGCTTGTCATAACTCCGCGTTTGTTTAACTCCTGCACAAGCATGTCACGACTAAGAGGGGCGTCTTCGGTTAATTTCACGATATAGGCATAATATGAACATAAATTCCCATCTTTCACAAGCTGTGGCTTGATCCATCCAATCTTAGAAAGCTCCTCTTTGTATATTCTGGCTATCCTATTTCTATGCTTGACAAACTCGTTTATGTGTTTTAGCTGATTTAACCCTATTACTGCGTGAACTTCGGACATACGGTAGTTATAACCCATTTCAGTAATTTCATAAGGCCCGAACCCTGCTCTTCCATGATTCCGGATAATTTTAACTTTCTCTGCCATGTTTTCACAGTTTGTGGTTACCATACCACCCTCAGCTGTAGTTATAACTTTCGTCGGGTAGAAACTGAAGGCTCCTGCAACGCCAAATGTTCCGCAGTTAACATCTCTATATTTGGCTCCATGAGCGTGGGCGCAATCCTCAATTAATGCAACGTTATAATCCTCCGCTAATTCTCTTAATTCCCTCATTTCGCAAGGATTTCCACCCAAATGAACAATAATTATAGCTTTTGTCTTTTTGGAGATCTTGTTTTGGACATCTTCAGGAGAGATGTTGAAAGTGTCTGGTTCAGAATCTGCAAAAACTGGCTTTCCCCCGACGTAGAGAACAGCATTGGCGGTAGCTACAAAAGTGTTTGTTGGAACAATAACTTCGTCGCCGTCCTTTATTCCCAAAGCCAAAAGAATAATGTGTAACGCTGCAGTACAGGAGTTCACGGCCACAGCCTGTTTCACACCGATAAACTTTGCGAACTGCTCCTCCAATTTTCGCACATTTACCCCAGAAGTTAGCCATCCTGAACGTAGTACTGCTTCTATACCGTTGAGAACTTCACTTATGTCTTCATCACTAAAGCACGGTTTAGAAAAAGGAATCTTTCTTTGCATAATTACTTATCATCTCGTTTACGAGCATATGCAGCAATGTGAGCGTTTATTCCTTCTTTCGGGTTCCTAGGCTCGAAGCTCAGTAAGCTTCTAGCAAGACTTATATCCGCCTGCAAACCAGTCCCATCATCAGGAGCCGATTCTTCTATAACCTCAACGTTTGGAAAATGAACCTTTACCATTTCTGCTAACTCCCTTAACGAGGTTCTCTCTCCAGAGCCAATATTTATCGTAACATTGTTGATGCGGCTATTTTCTATAGCACTCAAAAAGGATTGAGCAACATCGTTTACGTGGACAAAGTCCCTGAATTTTCTAGGTCCCTTAACGATTAAGGGCTTGCCCATTAAAGCCCTCCTTATAAAGATGGATATCACGTCCTTCCCGAACTGCGGATTTCCCCCATATACATTAAAAAGCCTGAAGATAACGTATTTTATGCCGTATGATTCATTATAGGATTTTATGACTTGTTCCGCCATTAGTTTATGATGCCCATACACAGTGTTAGGTCTTACCTCGTCTGTTTCCTTGATTGGTTTGACGTGGTGGGAACCATAAACCGAAGCTGAAGAAGCAAAAATTATCTTTTCTATGTCAGCAATCCTCATAGCTTCTAAAGCATTTTGAACAGACACGACGTTTAACATAAAACTAAATTGCGGATTCTTCTCACAGTAGTTTATAGCTGGTAACC
>CAZOWB010000233.1:0-2582 GCA_964583315.1 uncultured Candidatus Bathyarchaeia archaeon
CTCTTTTTCTATTCTACGCACTTATAATCCACCTCTTTTAAACAATTACAATTAAATCTCCTTTTTACTACAGAAGATCATCAACTCGTAACCTAAAATTCAGATCTATATAATCTCCAAAAATTCCTATGAATACTATAAAATAGACAAATTTATTACCCGCCTTCTCTCCTCTTAAATTCTTAGGAGGAAGAGCACTATTAGAATAGCTGTCGTAGATCTAGATAAATGTAAACCAGCACGATGCGATAGGGCATGCTATCGATTTTGTCCCCAGGTTAGAAGTAGGGTTGAGGCTATAAGATTCGAAAATAATAAACCAGTTATATCAGAGATCCTCTGCACTGGCTGCGGCATATGTGTTAAAAAATGCCCATTCAAAGCAATATCAATCGTTAATGTCCCAGAAGAGCTAAAGGATGAATGCGTCCACAGATTTGGACCGAACACCTTTAAGCTATTTCGTTTACCTATCCCATCTCCAGGAGTTGTACTTGGCCTACTTGGACAGAATGGCATTGGAAAATCAACCGTTCTCAAAATATTTTCCGGAGAAATTAAGCCAAACCTTGAAAGATATGATGATCCGCCAGATTGGTCTGAGATTATACGATACTTCAGGGGATCAACACTCCAAATTTACTTCCAAAAATTAAGTAGCGGAAAACTTAAGGTCGTTCATAAACCGCAGTATGTTGATAAGATACCGAGTATTGTAAAGGGGAAGGTTGGGGAGATACTTGAGCGCGTTGATGAAAGAGGCAAATTAGATGAGATTTCAGAAAGACTTCAGCTTGGAGTTATCTGGGATAGAACCCTAGATGTTTTAAGCGGCGGTGAACTCCAGAGGGTTGCAATAGCAGCCGCCGTCTGCCGTGACGCAGACGTATATCTCTTCGACGAGCCCTCCAGCTATTTAGATGTTAAGCAGAGGCTTGAAGCAGCTAAAGTCATAAGAAGCCTAAAAGAAGACAACAAAACTATTATTGTTGCTGAGCATGATCTAGCCGTGCTAGATTATCTCTCAGATCAAGTATGCGTCTTTTATGGTAAACCAGGAGTCTATGGAATAGTTTCACATGTTCATAGCGTTAGAACCGGGATAAACATATATCTTAATGGCTTCATTCCAGATGAGAATATGCGCTTTAGAAGAGAGCCAATAAGATTTCACGTTAAGCCGCCATTAGCTGGTTCATCCACAAGCGTGCCAATTCTAAAGTGGAATGAAATGAGCAAAACGTATGGGAGCTTCACCCTAAAAATTGAAGAGGGCGACGTAAAGGCTGGTGAAGTAATAGGCATATTGGGCCCAAATGGAATCGGTAAAACAACATTCATTAAGATTTTAGCGGGAATAGAAAAGCCTGATCACGGATCATCGCCCACAGAGAACGCCCTTAAAGTCAGCTATAAGCCTCAATACATATCGACAGAATATGATGGAACAGTTGAAGAACTACTCAAGACAGTAGCCAAAGAGCAATTCGCATCCAGCTGGTATCAAACCGAAATAATCAATCCGCTTAACCTAAGTCCCCTACTCGATAGGAAAGTCAGAGAATTAAGCGGCGGCGAGCTTCAGAAGGTTGCAATAGCCGCATGCCTTTCACGTGAAGCCGATCTATATCTCTTAGATGAGCCAAGCGCATACTTGGATGTTGAAGAAAGATTAGCTATGGCGAAAACGATAAGGCGGATAGTTGAAGAAAAGAACGTAACAGCCTTCGTTGTTGAACATGATATTGTTGCCCAAGACTTTATAGCCGATAGACTCATGATATTTACTGGTGAACCAGGCGTTCACGGAATAGCGAAAACGCCGACAAGCCTACTCGATGGAATGAACATGTTCCTGAAAGAAATGAATGTGACTTTTAGAAGAGACCCTGATACGAAAAGACCTAGAGTCAATAAAGAAAATTCGAGATTGGATAGATATCAAAAGAAGATAGGGCAATATTATTATGTAAAATAACCACGTGGTTATTTTTCGTTCTCCATGTAGATTTTAAGTCCATGCGACCTCAATAGTTTAATGACTGCCGATCGTTTAAATGCTCTAAGTAAACCATAACCCAACACTGCGAGAGCAAATAAGCTGCTCATCGTTATGCTCGCAATGCTAATTAAAAATGGCGGCAAAATTGCATCTTCAAATGGAAATAAAAGCCACAGGTAGCTCCCGACAACCAAACCTATGACCACTGCGCCTAAAACGCAGCCCACCAGAGGTTTCTTCCTCATTTTAAAGATTAATCCGGCGGCAGCTAAGTTGGCAATTGGACCGAATATAACGTCAAGAAAACCGAAGGGTATTGAAAGCGATAAGTAGGCGTTACACACAACGCATCCCAATGAAACCCCCAATATCACTGGTGGACCAAATAATGCGGCCAAGGGTATCAGTGCATCCGCCAGACGCACCTGAATTGACGCTGCGGCACTTAAGCCCTGAACAATTACTAATATTGCATATAAGGCTGAGAAAAGAGCGGTTAACGCTAAATCTTTACTATTCATTTTTTCCACCTCCTACACCGGGGTTTATATGGCGGAACGGGTGGAGGTGGGCCCCCACT
>CAZOWB010000234.1:0-2566 GCA_964583315.1 uncultured Candidatus Bathyarchaeia archaeon
AAGGTTTCCTTCTTTTTGACTGCGAGAATTAAGACGTTTAGTAGATTCAGCTGGAATTCAGGCATCCGTAAAGAATACGCCCATATGGGATGGAGATGAAAAACCATGGAATCTGGATGAAACCTGATGATAATTTCGCAAATTTTTTTAAAAATTGAAAGGAATTTTAAACTGGAGAGAGGAACATTGAGGAGTAAGATTAAATTAGCGATCTTAATGTTGATCTTTCCACTCCTAGTAGTTCCTCAGATTTCGACTGCTCAGACGAGTGCTTCTGAGAATCGAGGTACCGTTAAATTAGTGGAATTTCATTGGACTAGTATTCCGCCAGAAAAAGAGTATATAGGCAGCAACGAGATTTTAGAAGCGCATTACAGGTTTGTATTTCAACCTTGGTGCGAAGAAGGCGTACTTGAGGATCTAATAGCGAATATCACAGATATCGCCGATATGCCCACGGAATTAAATTGGAAGGGTGTTCCGCCAGAAGAATATGCGGGTGACAACTGGATAGCTTGGGAATACGGGGATATAAGTTCAGGTGAAGAGACTCCTCTTCTTGAGTGGGTGGATCATGAAAGGGTTTACGAGGAGACTCTAGGCTTCTCTGTCTCTAAGGAGGTGGATCCCGTTGAAATTCAAACGGATGACAATGTTCAACGGCAGGAAGTAATAGTAGAAGTTACTCCCAACATGCCTGACAGAAGTTTAACAGTCCATATTGATTATGAAGAAGAACTGATTCAGGCGAATATAGTTGTTCATGAAAAGCCGGAAGGTGCGGATGTCCGATTCGTAGATGCGGGTTACATATGCTTTGATTTAAACTCAACAACTGCAGATGAAACTTATAGATTTGCTGTAGAGTGTGATTTAACTAGGAAAGAAGGCGTAGAAGGCTGGATACAAGTAATCCCACGTATTTACGTATGGATGGAGAAAACTGAGGAGATAGAAGCTGAGGGTGTAACTAGCATAAGCAAGCAGATCGAAGTTGCCGCCGTTAAATTATCAACATCAAATCTTGTTAATTGGTATATCCCATACGGATTCATCAGAATGCTGGAATCTCATCCATTAGAGACGGCAGAGAAGAAAAATATAGGAAAATTAGGTATACTTGAAACCCATAGCTATTTTGTTTCGCCTGAAACAGTCTATGTTGATTCAGAAGAAAAGGAGTTATACTATTCATTAAAGTTAGAGGTAGGCTGCTCGGCTGGAATCTTAGACGAAACTAAACTAAACATAACTGACGTTATTTCTCCATACCCATTGGAACCACCACCTAAGCCTAACCCCTATCCATTTCCAAAGTTAACCGGAGAGAACTGGCTTTTCTGGGACATAGGAACCCTCGTGGAAAATACGGAGTTTGAGGTAGGCTGGATCTGGAGAGATAGGGCTCATCTTGAACCCCTTGGTTTCTCTACCTCAAGAGGAGTTGAACCCAAGATTATTCCAGCTGAAGAAGAAAGCATAGTGCAGACTGTAACAATTAAGGTGGAACCTCTTGAGAAGGATAAATGGCTAATTGTCGGTATAGAGTATGGACAAGAATTAGTCAACGTAAAAGTAATAAGCTATAACCATGAAGAATCCGCAAGAATCGTAAACTGCTGGTTGCCAGAATGGAGTATACCGCCTCCTCTTAGTGATGTTTACATATTTACGGCGGAGTATGAGCTTACCAGAAAACCTGAAGTATCCGGTCCAATAATAGTATTTCCAGGGATCTCAGCGGGTCTTCGGGTAATTGAGGGATACGGAGAATCTAACGTAAATTTTGTAAGCGAACCTGTTGAAGTCGGTAATGTTAAAGTAATGACCGAGAACAAAGTTGATATGGAAATAGGACACGAATTGCAAAAAGGCTTACAATTCCGATGGTTTGAAAGCCAAGTGATTTCTGCTACTGTAGATATCAAACCTGACAAGTTAAACTTGAAAAGAAACGGCAGATGGGTAACTTGCTACATAGAATTGCCTAAAGGTTATGATGTAAAGGACATAGATGTAAAGTCAATCAGGTTAAGCGTTGCTGGGAAAGATTTCTGCGTAGATCTGGAAGCTCCAATTACGATAGGAGACTATGATGAGGATGGAATATCCGATTTGATGGTAAAATTCGATAATGCAGCCATAAGGGATCATCTTCAAGGAATCAATGATAATAAAGTTGAATTTACTATGACAGGGCGACTTCAAATGACAGCTTATCTGCAAGGCTCCGACATAGTACGGATAATATCCTCATAAAAAGGCGAGCAGATCCTAAAAAATTCACCCCTATTTTTCCACGCAGAGGATTAACCAAACGCCAGAAGCTTTCATGAAAATTTCTCATTTCTTCAACATGAACCTGTATAAAGTTTACTTTTCCGAGAAACTGGACGAAAACATCTAATCCCCGGCTAGAAGAACCTATTTCAAAAAAGTGCTAAATGAAGACAACCTAAAGGATAATTAAGAATCATGAAGAGAAAAACTCGCTTTAAACATCGAGAAAAATGCGACTGCCCGTTCATTTATTTGGTAGCTGGGAATAGATACATGTTCTCGTTTA
>CAZOWB010000235.1:0-2526 GCA_964583315.1 uncultured Candidatus Bathyarchaeia archaeon
CCTTATGGAGCAAATAGGTAGGCCGCTAGCCAAGAAGCTTAGCCGAATAGCGGTTGGGTGGGGGAATAAGAGCGCTGAGAAATGGGCTGAAGATAGGGATTTCATGAGGTATTTGACTATAACATATATGAATAATGTTCCGGGCTTTAGATTAAGTGACATTTCATTAACAAAATAATAGGTGGATTGAGTAGCTACCTCCATACATGTTAGGGGTCTTAGTTTTTTAGTTCGTTTGATCCGAAGGGGTTGAGTTGAGTAGGGGTCAAATTAAAATCGTAGATTTTTTAAAGTGGCTGGCTGCCGTGATCTTGTTAGGCGTATCAGTGTTTTCTTCGAGGTATTGGGTGACTGGCGGCTTCTCTTTTCTTTCGAGGTTTTCCGACTTATCTTGGCTGAGGATTGCGGGTTTTGTGTTGGGTGAATTACATTCGAGTCAATCTTTGTCTCCGAGTCTGTTTGCGTATACCATAGCGTTTTTGAAGGGATTTGTGAAGGATGCTTTCTTGGCACTTGAAACAACGCTGTTCTTGTTCCATCTGACTTTGGTTGGTGCCGTATTTTTCGTTACAGTTAGTTTAGTGAGGAGTTGGAAAGCAGGAGTCCTTGCAGGTGTGTTATTGGCGCTTCATCCATGGATTATGACTACACTACGGGCGTCGGCTTACTCGGTGATAGCTGGGTTAGCTTGGCTGACCATAGCCCTCTATGTTTCGATCATAGATTCTTCGGATCAGATACTTGCCTATCTTACGCTGGTGGCACTATCGGTTCTGGCAGCTGCTTCGGATCCTTACGCCGGGTTAGTTTTGGTAGCTGCTTTAATTCTGAGAGCCGCTATTAGGGTTAATAGGGTTTCTCTGCGTAGGTTTTTGATGATTCTTCTGGCATCTCTTCCAGGCGGACTCACTAGTGTTGCGTTGCTTCTCTTTCATAAACAAGGTTTCATGTTGCCTGATATCACTCTTGAACCTGCAATCCTCACATTAACGTTGTTGACTTCATTTTTTGGGGGCATTCTCCTATATGCGCGCCGAAATTTAAGAAGTCTAGAATGGTTAATGTCTTGGCTTATCGCCTCAGTTGCTGTGCCTCCATTTTTAAATGCGCCGTTTTCAACAGCTGTAGGCTTGTTTGCTCTTCCGCCTCTTCTCATTTTAGCCTCCACTCTTCTTTTGAATGTGGATCGGGGGATCGTGCGGATTTTAGAGACTGCAGCCTCAAACATTAAAGTGGAGAGCGGGGAGAAGAGAGAAGCTGAGAAGCTGCTGGAGGTGGATGTTACGAAGCTTTTCTCCGCTGTTTTACTCGCTCTCTTATTATTTTCTGGTTTGATGGGCGGCTATGGCATGTATGCTGAGGTGAATGCTGCTTATGGATTAGAGCGGGAGCGGTATGGGGATGCGGAGCTTCTGGAGGCGCTGAACTGGATTAGTGAGAATACTCCTAAGCATGCGGTGGTGGTGGCTGAGTATCCCCTTGGGGATTGGGTGGAGGCCATTACTGGAAGAGAAACCCTTTCTAATAGGCTTGTGGACTTCCGCATTGACCCGGAAGGTTTTCAGAGGAGTTATGCTGCGGATTCAATTCTCAATGCCAACTACGAAATTAGGAACGCCTTCCTTAGGTTGAGAGATTGGGGGCCTACAGCCCCCCAGAGGGTTCCATATTTCGCTGTGTCGGATGGCGAACGCTTTATTGATTTCTTATATGTTGATGAATCTCATGCTAAGGTAACCTATATTATAGGCGGCAGTTCATTCACACCTAACTTCTATCAATACGCTGTTCTTTTCAGCGGTTGGGTTAAGCGCTCATCTGACATGGCTGTGCTCCGCCACGTGTATGAGGTTGATGGGGCCTTAATCAACAAGACGATTTGGCTCTCGAGGGGGAAGGCTGAGGCCTCCATCGAGTATATTATCGAGGCTAAACCTGGTGTAAGCCTTCAAGAGTTTTCATTGAAGGCTTGGATTCCATGGAGTAGGCGGCTAGGATACATTAGGGTCTCGGGTTTAAGGGTGGAGTTAAGTCTCGACGTGGGCAATTTTCTCATCAGTTTTGGGGGCGACGTGCGATCCGTAGATTTTAGGCCGGATGAGGAGTGGGCGCAACAGAGGGCGGAAGCCAAATTTGCTCCCGTGAAGAATAGGATTTACGCGAAGATGGTGGTGAAGGCTTTAGCTGCAAAGCCAATCGCCTGGGGCGGGGATGAGGTTACGGCTTATTCGATGGGGGAGTTGATGGCGCAATATCATGTTGCATATGTAATTGTGCCCACTATTGTGAAAATGCAGATGATAGATCGCTTCGGCCTAGACTTCCCCACTTTTGTCTCAATGTTCGAGAACAGTAAGCTAACGGTTTACAAGGTCATTATTTCCACATCTCAGTCATAGTGGGTGCTTAATTTTGGCTCTTCTACCGCCTTTGGAGGAGCTTGAGTGCGTTTGTTGTGGTGGTGAGCTGACTTTAATGGGTGACCGCTACGGTTGCATTGTATGCGGCGCCTCATATCCCATATTT
>CAZOWB010000236.1:0-2510 GCA_964583315.1 uncultured Candidatus Bathyarchaeia archaeon
CAGCGCATCTGAAGCCTCTACTTAGAATTGTGAAGTTTATGCGGGGGGTGGGATTTTAGCCTGAATATTTAGGTGGAATAAGTCATACATATGGTCTTCTGAAACAAATTTAATTTTAAGGGTAAGAAAACAGAATCATTCGCTGAACTACCCTTACTTATGAGCTTTATTTGCTAGGAATCTTAAGTCTTAGTTTAAGGAATTCTCTTATTCTCTTAACTTCATCTTTCGCTAATAGATTTTCAAGCAACGGATTAGCACTTGCTCGATGAATACTCCACTTCCACCACTGTTCTCTCAAATCAGCTTTTTTAATAACATACTCTTCACGAAACGACGACGAAGCTTGAATAGGTGTGATAAGCGGCTCTACTGGTATGAGCAAGCCACTACCTATCTTTTTTGCAGCCTGCTGCTTCTCAAGTATATACGCCGAATATCCTATTGGCAATTTTAGTAACATGACTAGTTGGTAGCAAGCATTAACATATTTACATACCACTCCCCACGGTACATTTTCGTCGAAGAAATGCCACAGCCATGCTTCATCAACTCCAAGTCTAAGCATACTCAACGCTTGCTCGATTCCTGAATAATATGATTCAGACCTCTTTAACCCTCCTTTTTCATCCCTCATTACGATGTATTTTATCTCTATGCCTTGAATAAATTCTCCTTGATAGGTTAATTTTACTGTTATCAAGTCTATCTCTGGTTGGAGTATCGGCGAAGTCTCATCATACCATTTTCTCCAGTATTCATCTGGTCTATGAGTAGAAAGATTAACAGATTTATACACCTCTTTATAATTCCCTTTTTCCTTAAGCTCTTTAGCAATGCGATCTACGAGCTTTTTCTCATCTTTATATAACGCCATGCTTCGGCTAAGAAAGTCACTGACATTTTCACCTAAATGTGTTTCGTCTTTCTTCATGGCCCGCATGACCCTTTTTTACGCTCCCTACTCGTTCTGTGAAGTTTCTCCACGCTGTTGTTTGCCAGCTTGGCTATGTCCGCCATTCTGAGATGTTTTACTCCTAATTCTCTAAAGGTGTAGAATTCTTTTTCTTGAAAGCGTTTATGTAGGATTGGGGACCGTTGGTTACGACCGCTTTTGCAGCCTCCATTAGCCTGTTTCTTGACCTTCTGAAAAACCTTCTGGACCGGATACAAGCCGTTACCTCTGGAAGCCTACTTATACCTCTAAAATGCACTAGAACTTAGAGGAGGAAAAGTGTTTTAACATCACTTTTGGGGCGAAAGTGTTACAACGATTTCATCACTTTAAGGAGACTTTCTATTAATAGGAGAATCGACTTACTTGGAAGTTTTTGGCGATTTGCTAGAAATAAGATAGAAGACGATTTTTGGCTCACATTTTAATCGAGAGATTTAAAATCAAAAATAGTAATGAAACTTTCATTACTATTTTCTAAACTGAGATTTAATAAACGAGCTTACAGGAGCATGGGGAATGGTGCAAAAACTCAAGAAGAGAGAAAGAATTTTATGGATAGTCAAGGATAAGTCTCCAAGTCCATGTATCGCTGTCTCTGCTGACGGTTATGTCGGTTTCAAATAATCGTTCTGCATACTCTATTTCTACATGGTAAGTTATAGGAGTTCCGGTTTGGTCTTCTACAGGAACAAGGTAAAACTTGGCTTTTCCATCGGCATCCGTTATAGCTTTAGCACCTTCAATTCTAACTATCGCCCCTGCGAGAGGAAGGTAGTATTTATCTACGACCTGGATTTCTAGGTCCGCAACCGGTAAACGGATTACACTACCATCAAGCTCTTCGGGATAAGTTGTTACTGTCGTACCCGTTTTAACGTTATATGAATATGACATCCATTCGATTGAAATCGTATAAACTGTATCTTTCCTCATTCTCGTTATTGTCACCCGATTATCCTCTACGGAAATGCTTTCATAATAGGGTGGAGAGACGTAGATATCCTCAGGAGTTATCACTAATGGATAATCTAACAAGTCACGTATTTCAAAAGTAACATCAATAGTCTCTCCGCGCTCTTCTAATATCGCGATTCTTTCGCCTATGTTTTCTAGTACTCCGGAAATGTTAGTTATTTCTTCTCTCAGAGACCTTATCTCAGATTTAATCTCCTCAATACCTAATGTCTCAATTCTTTTTTCTAGTGATTGCAAATTATCTTTCAGCAATTTTACCTCACTTGAAACATTATACAATTGCTCAACGAGACTTAATTCCAGTTTTAATGAAGGAATGTCTTCCTGAGGTATTGGAAATTCCTGTTCCGGCAATATATCGAGGGGGATTGTTATCTCCTGCCAGGGTATTATTCCGAATGCCTTTAGGGGTATCGTCACCACACCTGAAAATGATATCCTTATCATGCCTTCCGTAGCTAGAGTTTCCTTTACGATTTGGGGCAGGTCTCTTAAATTCAGCTCAAATGTGAAGGTTTCCTGCTTGTCGCCAGGTTTAATTTTTAAGTATGGCTTGAAGGTTTCGCCCACGTAATGC
>CAZOWB010000237.1:0-2504 GCA_964583315.1 uncultured Candidatus Bathyarchaeia archaeon
TATTAGGGTGGCCTTGGGACGGTGAACTAAGAATATTCTCTGTTAAAGATAAGATCAAACCTGGAAGGGCATTCTTCCTAACGGATCCCTCACGCGGAGAACTAGCATATAGGTGGGATGGAGATGACCTAGTGATTCAGGTACCCGAGAAACCCCTAGATCCCATTGATACGGTTATTGTGCTTGAGGAAGCCGCATAAACCCTCCATTACTTCTTTTTTAAATATAAATACGAACTAGAATGCTTATTTTAGAGGAGAATCGTAGAATCTGCGGAAACTATGTGAAGGCTTATTAGGAGGCTTCATCAATAGTTGGGGTTGAGCTTCGCTGGCTTGTGTGAATAGGACAATAAAGAATGTCTTTTCTGCTTGTTGGTGAAGTTCAATCCGAGATTGAATATGTGGATCATTAGCGGAATAGGAGGTGAAATAGGATATGACTAAATTTTATGTAGAGTGGTGGTTGGATCCAGCGAGGATGCCGGTTGATGCTGAGGAAAGGGTTAGAGGTTGGCTACAGATACTTGAGATGGTTAAGGCTGACATGGCTTCAGGTAAGATAAGGGATTGGGGATGCGCCCCTGAAGGAGATTTCGGGCATGCAATCATAGAGGCCGAGAATGGAACCGAGGTTCTTGCATCATTACTCAAATATAGGCCCTATGTTAACTTCAAGGTTGTGCTGGCTCTTACAGTTGATCAGGTTATAGAAACAGTCAAAAAGATGGCGGCGCAAAAGTAGCCCTTTCAGGCTTTCATTCATACACTTCCATGCTGAAAGACTCTCGATTATAGTGTTTTGGCAGCTGCAATATCATTTGAGTTACCTGCGTCTCTTTTTAGTTACTATTATCACCATGCTCACGGCAACAATCAAAAGAACAGCTAATGCTGAGAATGGCGTAGACGTGGTTGGGGCTCCAGTTGGCACTATTGTGCCTCCTACGGGCATTGGTCTTGCAGCTACCCCAAATGGTGTTCCAGTCAAGTCCATTAGGCTCGGAGTTGTGGTCTCGCTTATTCTTGCCCAAATATAGTTTTCATCAGTGTTTACGCCGGTATCTGAGCATCTAACCCACGCGGTTCCATTCCACCAGTACATTTTTAAGGTGAGCTCTCTGAGATTCAAATCCCATACGTCTTCATCAGAATAGTACTTTCTAATCTCAAGAGATACTAATCCCAATGTATCTGGTAAATAAACGTCAAAGTAGATACCGGTATCACCTGTTAGGCCGACGCCGGGATTACGGCTGTAGATTGCAACGTAAACTGCGGCTGAACCCTCAATGTAAACGTCTACCCCTGAATCGGGAAAGCTCAACCATTCATCGACTCCATATTCGCCTGAAAGCGTTATTATTGGAGCCGTGTAGATTTAGGCTAAATGCTTCCTCAAGTACTATTTGCAGCCGCCTTATCCTCTAGCCATTCAGCAATATGCCTGGCGAACTTCTCAAAGTCTTGGATTTTCTCCTGCAGGAACTCATAGAGCATCTTTAGGTTTATAGACGCGTAGGCGTGAACTAAAAGGTTTCTAAGCCCTATCATTAAGGCAACAGTTTCAGCGAAATCTTTTGGGATTATTCTCGCTTCAGCCAGAATATAAGGTATATCCCTATATCGTTCAGGCCTCCTAAGTTGAAGAGAAGAGATTAATTCGTTTCCAATATCTATGATGCATTCAATAGAAACTTGGAGAAATCTCTCAGCAGCCCCATGTATTTTAAAGTCGTCGATGAAATCCTCGAGAGTATATGTTTGTAGTTGTTTCAAGTAGCCATAATATTCCCTTAATCTGCTCAGCTTGGCCAGAATTAGCGGCTTCTCTATGCTAGAAGACTCCTTATTAGGCATTCATCGTACCTCGCAATCATTAAACTAAAATCTAAATATTCGCTTAAGGCTTTCGCCTCAAACTTTACCCTAGATACTTCATCTCTAGAATAAACAACTAAACCATTCTTTATTACCTGATATTTAAGTAGGGGCGGAGCCAAATTCAGGATAACTAAATCAATATCCATTTTAAGCATTTTAGATAAGCCATCCACCAAATGCAGGTAGTAATCAAGCATTTTAGGAGGGATGCTGGATAGGAGAACCGCCACGTCAAAATCGCTCCTAAAAGTCTGATTTCCCCTTACAAACGAACCAAAAACGTAAGCAACCAGAACCTTATCTTCACGCTTAAAGAAGGCCGCCAGATCCTCTAAGATCTCTTCCAGCATATTTTACTCACGTTAAATTCGGTAAGCTGGCATATATTTATTACTTATCACTACTCTTCCCTTCCATTTAAACGGTGGAACACGCGCCTCCTGTAATAAATATATGCCATTATAAACTGAGATTATCATTAGGGGGTTGGAAATTATTTCTCAATGGATAAGAGTATTATTTTTTCGTTTTCAACGCCTATCAGGGAGCCATCACTGTAATATTTAATTGTGAATTCCTGTTTAACTGTGCCAGCCTCAGAGGAGATCCAGTAGTATCCCT
>CAZOWB010000238.1:0-2500 GCA_964583315.1 uncultured Candidatus Bathyarchaeia archaeon
AAGCCAATAGTGGTTGTGAGAGTGATTAGAAATGAAAAGCGCGTGCGATGAAGCCGTTGAAAAAGAACTCAAGAAGGATAAAAAGCTCCTCGAACTGCTTAATGACAAGCCAGCAATAGTAGGAGAATACAGTGAAGAAGTAGCCTGGAAACCGGGAGAAATGAAGATAGCATTGATTTTTAGTGGCGAATATGGACTGCGAGTCCTAGAAAACCTAGTTAACAGCATTGGGCATTGCTCCAGCTGCGGACACCTATGCATTGAGCGGCAATGTAAATACGGCAAATATGGATTTTCAGAAAACATCGTTGGAGCATATGAAGTGGAAGAACCTGGAAAATTGCCCGAGCTGATAGATGAACCCCATAAATATCTTCCTTCAAAACTCCCACAAGCAGATATAGTGCTGGCAACCGGCCTCCACAACGACCTATACCTAGAGCTGCCAAATCTCCTAAGAAAAAGCGACATAAATGCACTCATAATATTTCGAGAAGACCCAAAAGACGCTCCGCTCGGAATCGTTCGAAATGTTAAGGAGGAATGCGACAAATACGGAATAGAATTTGAAGCACCAAAACCATCATGCACTTTAAGGCCGAACAACAAATCAAAAACAATAAGCAAATTCATAAGAGAATTCAGAATTGGAAAACCATTAATAGAGCTTGAATTAATCGAAATACCAACTATGAGAAAAATCACTGCAGTTAAACTATTCACATCAGCGCCATGCGGAACAACATGGTATGTAGCAAGGCAAATGCTAAACTACGTATTGAAAGACAATACGAAGAAAAGCCTGAGGAAAATGTACGACGACATAGCTCTCCACCATCATGCGGCACCCTGCATCGGCTCAATGGCATACGACCGCGAACTAGGCGACACCATACTTCACTGGGGCTCCTACATTGAAAGGGAAGCCTATTTGAGAGCTTTAGGCTTGCATGAAGAGCTCAGAGAGACCATTAGGGAAAGACTTACAATAAAATACCATATTTAGGTGGTGGACGTGAAAGGTGAAGAAGTTAAGCTCAGCGAAGAGCTTAAAAAGTTAATGGAGAAGCCAGGCGCAATCGTTGGGGAAAGAAAGAAATTCTCATGGAAAAGTCAAATGAAAATTTGCCTAATAATATCAAATAACTATGGAGAGAAAATCTTAGATAATTTGAAAAATTTACCTGGCCACTGCAATGCATGCGCCAACAAATGCATAGGTGAACTCTGCAAGTACGGAAAATACAGCTTCATAAACAACATCCATGTAATTAGAATTCCAAGCGAATATGAACTTCCCACCCTAATTGAAAAGCCCGAGAAAATCATTGGAGAAAAGTTGCCGAACGCAGATTTAGTTGTAGCTACATCCCTTCACAACGACATTTACCTAACATTACCAGAATTACTTCACAACGCGGGAATCAAAGGCCTACTAATCCTGCGAAGCAGCCCTCAAGATGCCCCAATAGGAGTTTCAAGGCAAGTTGAAGAAAATTGCAGAGAGCTTGGAATAGAATTCGATAACCCAAAGCCACCATGCCTCTTAAAACCCAATAGGGAAAAGCCTCTCATAGCCAGGTTCATACAAGAATTTAGAGTTGGAGTTCCCCTCATAAAGTTGAATACCGTGAAAAGCGAAGGCGCAATCAAAATTAGGAATATAGAAATCAAAATTTCTGCACCGTGCGGAGCAACGTGGTTCGCCGCCAGAATGATGCTAGGCTACGAATTAAACTTACAGAGCAAGAAGTCAATTGATGAAATGTGCAAGCGCGTAGCTGCACTCCACCAATCATACTGTATTGCATCCACAGCTCATGATTATGAGCTCGGCGACACAGTTATTCATTGGGCAACATACATTGGGATAGAATCGTACTTAAGAGCTTTAAACCTTCAAGATGAGCTTGAAAAATATGTTAGGGAAAGGATGAGAAGAAAGCTCACTTAAACGCTGCAATAACCTTTTCACTGATTAGATCTATTGACTTTCTAACATTAGGTCCTATAGGCGAGCCAGCCACTATCTGCGTTACTCCTATTTTTGCAAGCTCCTCAATTTTCTTAATGCACATTTCAGGAGTGCCAGTTATTGAGAAGGCATCTATCATTTTCTGATTAACCATGGAGAAAGCATCCTTCCATCGAGCATCAGCCAATGCCTTTTTAATCTCCTTAGCTTCATCAACATCTATGCCATGACGCTCCAAGATGAAATCTGGACTTCCAGCAACAATGAAAGCTACAACCCTAGACGCTGCCTTCAACGCCTTCTCCAGATTCTCATCAATTGAAAGCGAAGTATAAGCTACAATTTCAATGTCTTCCATGGACTTTCCAGCAGCCTTAACGCCTTTCTTGACGTGCTTCATGGCTTCCTTAATATCCTTCGGATGTGAAGCATTGATTAAAACTCCATCACCATACTTTGCAGCTATCCTCAGCATCTGCGGTCCTTGAGCTCCAATGAATATTGGGATTCTACCCTTAACTTTAA
>CAZOWB010000239.1:0-1186 GCA_964583315.1 uncultured Candidatus Bathyarchaeia archaeon
CTCTATATTATAGGCTCTGGCGAGAGCCTTACCCTCCTCACTCATCTTCGGTATGGTCATCATAACCCTACGCTTAGCCCCCACATCAACAGCCTTAGCCCAGAAAGCAAGCACATCCGTCGCATCTGCCTCGCTATCAGACATGTGAAGCGCACCCACCAAATCAGGAGGATTCTTGCCTTCATCAGAAGATTTACTCCAGGACGCAAATGTGAAATCATGTTTGGCTCCGGTCATCCCGGGAACCGCGGCTGGAAACTCAGCCCTCCAACCGCCTTCTATAAGAGGTTGGAGGAGATCCTCAAAGTTAACCGTTATCTGCTCCAGTAATCCCTTCTTTTCGGGATTAAGCCTATAAGCCTTAACATTCTGTATAGTTATATTGTTGTCATCAAACTCGTGACCATTATCGCACAAATATCTGATCTTAGGAGACTGGAAAACGCTTCCACAAGACATACATCTATATAGGAAACTATAGGTTCGATAATCCTTCCCAAGAGATTTCAGAGTCTTTTTACAATGCGGACACACAATGCCTTCCGCCCCCTTAAAGTTCTCCTCGAAATCTATGTGACCGCACTCCAAATGCTCTATCATAGCGCCCCTAACAATTCTGGAGGAACCGCAGGAGGGACATCGAGTTTTAAGCAGCATCTTATGGGAACCGCAATGTGGGCATACAACAATATTATCAACTATATCCCAGATGAGAAGTCCGATTCCACTTAGGATCATGATTGTTTCTTCGGCATTCTCTTGGGAACCTAAAAACTTACTCAGCGCAGGATAACCCACTCCACCATTAAATTTAACAACAGGCTCTATAACATCGAACTTCCCACTTTTCATGGCTAGGAGGAGCTTCTGCACTTTCTTATTTTTAATAATTGCGAACAAACTTGAGTTGGCAGACTTACTTTCCATACTACCTTCACGACTATCGTTCGAGCAGTAAATTCAAGAGCAAAATTAGTTTGCATAAAATTGTATTTAAGCATTTCTATTTTAAAGACCGTAGAAGGAAATATTAGCCTCCTACAAAATTTAAATCCGCATTTTTCAATGCAAAGAGCTAAAAGGTTGCAAAAATTGAAGGAAAAGGGAGAACTAGAACATACACCCAAAAAACTCAAATCTTATGAACAATTACCTTTATATTCTGGTCTTTAAAGAATAGTATGCA
>CAZOWB010000239.1:1286-2500 GCA_964583315.1 uncultured Candidatus Bathyarchaeia archaeon
CTCAAATCTTATGAACAATTACCTTTATATTCTGGTCTTTAAAGAATAGTATGCAGTGTAGCCTTTAATTATTAGGAGGAAGGTGCAGTTGGAGCACCGCCAATGCCAAGTACATTAGACTCCTTCGCCATTGACTTAAGAAAACTGCTCCAGAGAGATTCCTTTAATCAATTCTCTTTCTCGGGCATGGTGAAAAATTATGAGTGAAAAGAAAACTTTAGTTTTTAAACCTAAACTCAAGGATAAAACATGGGATCCAGCCAAAGAAACAATCTTGTTCAGAAAGTGGCAGGAAGAGGGAATATATAGATTTGATGAAAACTCCAAAAAGGAAGTCTTCAGCATTGATACGCCACCCCCATACGTGAACACTCCAGTCCACATCGGACAGGCATACACTTACGTCTGGATGGACATATTCGCAAGATACAAACGCATGACCGGATACAACGTTCTATTCCCAATGGGATTAGACAAGAATGGGCTACCAGTTGAAGTCCAAGCCGAGAAAACGTTCGGCATAGCAATGCATGAAACACCAAGAGAGGAGTTCATCGCAAAATGCAAGCAGCTACTTCAGGAAAGCGGAGAAACATCCCTAGAAACATTCAAGCGCTTAGGTTTAAGCTGCAACTCATGGAAACTCGAATACAAGATTGGGGGCAGATATGAAACAGACGACCCAGAATATAGGCGGCTAACTCAAGAAACCTTTATTGAATTCTGGAAGAAAGGCCTAATCTACGAGGATGAGAAGGTTACAAACTACTGTCCAATCTGCCGCACAACCATATCTGACGCCGAAGTCGAGTATGAAGAGGAGGAAACACTACTCAACTACATAAAATTTAAGGTTAAAGAAACAGGCGAAGACATACTGATAGCGACAACTAGGCCTGAACTCCTATGCTCATGCCGAATAGTTCTCTTCAACCCATCCGATGAACGCTACCAGCATCTTGAAGGCAAACACGCAATCGTCCCAATATACGGGCATGCCGTTAAGATAATACCGCATCCCTACGCTAAGCCGGAATTCGGATCAGGCCTAGTGATGATCTGTAGCTTCGGCGATTACAGCGACATCAGAATCCTCAGGGAGCTCGACCTAGACCCAATATTCGCCATAGATGAAAGAGGAATAATGAATGAAAACGCTGGAAAATATAAGGGATTAAAGGTTGAGGAGGCTAGAAAACGCATAATAGAAGACC